>JBKJXG010000301.1:0-6559 GCA_046716525.1 Solirubrobacterales bacterium | reverse complement strand
AGCGTGAGCTGGCCGAACTCGAGGCCGCGCTGCTCGACGCTCGTTCAGGACGGCCTCGCCTTGTCTTCGTCGCCGGCGAGTCCGGCGTCGGCAAGTCTCGACTCTTGTCGGAGTTCGAGCGCCGGGCCGAGGCGGCCGGCGTCCGCGCGATCGGCGGTGAATGCATCGAGCTCGGCGAGGACGAGCTTCCCTACGCCCCGCTTGTAAGCGCCGTGCGCCCGCTCGCCCGGGCCGGGGACCCGGCTCTCGATCGCCTGACGAGCTTCGCACGCGCCGAGTTGGCCCGGCTCGCCCCGGAGCTCGGCGAGCCGGCCCCCGAGCGCGGCGAGGATCGTGACGGCGAGACTCAACGCCGGCTCTTCGATTCACTGCTCGCGCTGCTCGAGGAGCTCGGCCGAGAGCAGGCAGTGTTGTTCTGGCTCGAGGATCTGCACTGGGCGGACCGCTCGACGCGCTCCTTTCTCGCCTTTCTCGCCTCCAGTCTGCGCGACGAGCGCGTTCTCGTCGTCTGCACGTACCGCTCCGATGAGCTGCACCGGCGCCACCCCCTGCGCCCCCTGCTCAACGAGCTCGAGCGCGGGCCCTGCGCGCGTCGGCTCGAACTCGCGCCCTTCGATCGCGACGAGATCTCGGCCCAGCTCGCCGACATCCTCGGCAACGTCCCGTCCGACGAGGTCGTGGGGCGTCTGTTCGATCGCAGCGAGGGCAACCCACTGTTCACCGAGGAGCTTCTCGCCGGCGACCTCGACGGTCGCGGCGCGCTGCCGCCCACGCTGCGTGAGGCCCTGCTGACCCGCCTCGAACGGCTCAGCCCCGAGGCTCGCCAGACTCTCGGGCTGCTCGCAGTCGCCGGGCGCGCCGACGACGCTCTCCTGGCCGAGGCGGGATCGCTGGAGCCGGCGCAGTTGCGCACGGCACTGCGCGAGGCCTTGAGTTCGCATCTCGTGCGAGCGGAAGAGCACGATCGCTTCGGCTTCCGCCATGCTCTGTTTCGCGAGGTTCTCTACGACGACCTGCTGCCAGGCGAACGCTCGGAGCTGCACCTCGCGCTGGCGCGATCGCTCGAAGCTCGAACAGACGGTGATGGCGCCTGGACGCGGGCAGCTGTTGCGCACCATTTCCACATGGCCGGCGAGCAGAAGGAGGCGCTGCGAACGGCGGTTGCTGCCGGCAATCGGGCAGACGAGATGCACGCCTTTGGCGAGGCGGCAGCGCTGTTCGATCGCGCCCTGGGGCTGTGGTCACGAGTGGACGACGCGGAATCGATGCTCGACAGTGATCACAGCGATCTTCTAAACCGCGCCGCCCGCGCTTATTATCTCGCCGGCGACGACTCGCGCACCGCCGCGTTGCTCGAACAGGCTGTTGAAGTGATCGACGCGGAACGCCACCCGCTGCGGGCAGCCCGGGCGTTCGGGGAGCTGGCCAACGCACGCTGGTCGCTCGGCCAGGCCGACCGCAGCCGCGACGCGCTTCAGCGAGGGCTCCAGCTCGTCCCCGACGAGCCCACAGAGGAGGGAGCGCGCCTGCTCGCCCACCAGCTTCGCTTCAGATTGCTCCAAGGTCGATTCGCCGAGGTCGAGACGATCGCCGCCAAGGCCCTCGAGATGACCGAGGCTCTCGGCCTCGACGAGATCAGGGCAACGGTCCTGCACCGCCTCGGCTTCGTCCTTTTCCCCCTGGGCGACAGCGAACGCGGCGAGGCGTTGATGCGCGAGTCGATCGAGCTCATCAGGCGGGGCGGCTTCAAGGACGACCTCGCCACCGCATACGTCAATTACGCGGACCTGCTCCACCTAGGCGGACGCAGCGAGGAGGCGCTCGCGCTCCTCGACGAGGCGATGCCGGAGATCGTCGACAGCGGTCGCTCGACGCGATGGCTCGGGCTGCTGCGCTGCCAGATCAACTTCGACATCGGCGAATGGGAAGCCGCCGCGCGCCAGATCCCGTCCGCCGACGGTCTCGCGCGCGCCGTCACCAGGGTCAATTGGAACGTTCGCGCCGCCGAGCAGGCACTCGGCCGCGGCGACACCGAAAGCGCCCGGCCGATACTGGAGGACTCCTGGGAGATACTTGCGGACGCGGTCGAGCCTCAGTTCATCGCCGCGGTCTCGTCACTGCGGGCAGAGCTCGAGTTGCGCGAACGCAACATCGAACCGGCGCGCCAGATTCTCACCGAGGCACTGGACCGAATCCAGTACTGCACCGAGGATGGCTCGCAGATCGCCGTGATCGCCGCGGCTGCGGCGAGGGTTGAGGCCGACGCCGCCGAGTATGCCCGCGACCTCGGCGACGGCGACGCCGAGAACGAGGCGAGAGCGCGCGCCGAGGTGATGGCGGAGCTGGCCGAGGCTGGCGCCGAGCAGTGGGGCGGGCCTGTGGATCGAGCGACGATGCTCGCTGCCCATGCCGAGGCCGCGCGCGCAGCAGGAACCGGCGACGTTTCCGCCGCCTGGCAACGGGCCGCCGACGCCTGGGCCGAGGCCGGCCGGCCCTATTGCGAGGCCTATGGACGATGGCGCGGTGCCGAGTCGCTGCTCGGTGCCGATGACCGTGACGGAGCCGCCGCGGCGCTGGTGGCTGCGCACGCGATCTCGAACCGCCTTGGCGCGACCTGGCTCACCGAGGAGGTCGAGTCGCTGGCAGCACGCGCCCGCGTGGGCATCGGCGCCGGGAGCGGCGCTGCCAAACTCGGCGATCAGCGCGACCCCGACGAGAACCCGTTCGGCCTCACAGATCGAGAACGTCAGGTGCTGGTGCTGGTCGCCTCCGGCGCGACCAACCGCGAGATCGCCGCCGAGCTCTTCATCGCCGAGAAGACCGCGAGCGTCCACGTTTCGCACATCCTCGGCAAGCTGGGCGTTCGCGGGCGCACCGAGGCTGCCGCGGTCGCGCACCGTCAGGGACTGGCAGAGCCGCTGGCGGCGGGCGAGCAGTAGCGATACCGCAACCGAGGTCTGTAGACCTCCGGCCAACGTGAGATTCTCGATCCCCGCGCTGCGCCCGCTTCGGTTTCGTGACTTCCGCCTGCTGTGGACCGGGCTCGCGGTGTCGCTCGTCGGCGACGGCATGTGGCTGGTCGCCGTCGCCTGGCAGGTGATCGAGCTCGGCGGCGGGCCGGTGCAGTTATCGCTGATCGCAACGACCTACAGCGTCGGGCTCGTCGTGCTCATGCTCCCGGCCGGGGTCGTGGCCGATCGATACCCGCGCCGGCTGGTGATGTTCAGCGCCGATCTCTTGCGCGCCTTCACCGTCGCGGTCCTCGGTGTGCTCTCGCTCACGGGCGGCTTGGAGCTCTGGCACCTGGCTATCGGCGGAGGGTTGATCGGCGCCGGCGAGGCGTTTTTCATCCCCAGCTACACGGCGTTGTTGCCGCGCCTTCTGCCGGAGAACGAGATCCTCGCGGCCAACGGGCTCGAGGGCACGCTGCGACCCCTGGCTCAGCAGGCCGCCGGCCCTCTTCTCGGCGGCATTGTGGTCGCGCTGTTCGAACCGGGGCTGGCGATCCTCGCCGCCTCGTTGACCTATCTGGTCTCTGCCGGATGTCTGGCGGCGATGCGCGTTTCCTCCGCCCCCGACAGAGCCGACACGGGTGAACCCACCGCCTTCTCCGACCTGCGCGAGGCCGCGCGCTACGTCAGGCAGACGTCGTGGCTCTGGGCAACGCTGGCCTTCGCCTTCGTCGCGGTCTTCTTCCTGCTCGGCCCGCTGGAGGTGCTGGCGCCGTTCGTGATTCGAGATCGAACCGGGGGCGGCTCGGCCGAGTACGGGATCCTGCTCGCCTGCTTCGGCACCGGCGCTGCCATTGGCGCGCTCGCGATCTCGGCCCGCGCGATGCCCCGCCGCTACCTCTCGCTGATGCTGTGGCTATGGGGCGCCGGCTCGATCCCGTTGCTGGCGCTGGGACTGGCGAACGAGCTCTGGATCATGTGCGCTGCGGTGCTGATCGTCGGTGCGAGCGAATCCGCCGCCACGGTGATCTGGGGCACGTTGCTGCAGCGGCGGGTACCGGATGGCCTACGCGGACGTGTCTCGAGCCTCGACTTCTTCGTCTCGCTGTCACTGATGCCCGCGTCAATGGCACTCGCAGGCCCGGCCGGTGACGCCTTCGGGCTCACGGCCGTGTTCGTCGCCGCGGCTTTGGTCCCGGCCCTGGCAGCGCCGGTTGCTTTCCGGGTCGGGCGCCTGGGACGCGACGAGCTCGCCCACCCCTTGGTCTAGTAGGAAACCCCGACCAGGTAGAGGCCGTGGGCCGGCGCGGTCTCTCCCGCGTGGCGACGGGGGGCGCCTTCGAGCAGGGCGAAGAAGTCATCGGGCGTGCGCCGGCCGCCGCCGACCTCGAGCATCGTCCCTGTCAGCACTCGAACCTGGTTTCGCATGAACGACGGGGCGGTGATCTCGAGGCCGAGCAACGTTTCAATCGTTCCCTCGGCTTCGCCTCCGGCTGTGCTGCGGTCAGCCGAGGATCGCTCGTGCACCCACGAACACGAGATCACGTCGCGCTCGAACAACACATGCTCGGTCTGCGTCGGAGTGAAGGCGGTGAAGTCGTGCTTGCCGACAACGGCCTCTGCGCACACGTCGAGCGCAGCTCGGTCGAGCGGGAAGCGCCACCATAGGGCCCTGCCCTCCTCGAGCGGCCGGCGGATCGTCGAGACGAGAAGGCGGTAGCGATAGGAACGCGAGCGGGCGTCGCGGCGGGCGTCGAAGCGATCCGGGGCGGCCTCGGCGCTGAGCACGGCGATATCGCGAGGCAAGACCGCGTTGACGCGCTCGGCGAAGGGCTCGGGCAGCGGTGCTTCGTGCGTGAAGCTCGCCACCTGCCCGCTCGCATGCACCCCGGCGTCGGTGCGGCCCGCGGCGGTGAGCGTGATCGGCTGCTGGGTGATCTGCTGAAGCGCCGCTTCGAGCTCACCCTGAACGGTCAGCGACCCCGCCTGCGCGGCCCAGCCGGAGTAGCGGCGGCCGTCGTACTCGATCTTCAGACGTGCAGTGGGCATCTAGGTGGCGGAAACCAAGCAGGTCGGGGGAAGCAGGGTGAGGGGCGAAGCGAGCGTACGGTTGCGGTACGGGAGTGAGCCCCTCACCCGATGACCCCGAGATGCGCCGGTTACCGCCGCCTAGACCAACTCGAGGAAGACCATCTCGGTCGAGTCCGACCGGCGCGGCCCGAGCTTGACGATGCGCGTGTAGCCGCCCGGGCGCTCCGCGTAGCGCGGCGCGATCTCCTCGAACAACTTGTGGACCAGGAACTTGTCCTGACCGAGCTCGGAGAGGGCCTGGCGGCGTGCGTGCAGATCGCCTCGCTTTGCCAGCGTGATCAGCTTCTCGAGTTGCGGCTTGACCGCCTTGGCCTTGGCCTGAGAGGTCTGAATCCGCTCGTGGTCGATCACCTCGCGACAGAGGTTGCGCAGCAGGGCCCGACGATGGGCCGTGTCGCGCGAGAGCTTGTGTCGCTGCTTGCCGTGACGCATGATCCGACGAGAAGCTACCTATTCGCCGCGCAGGGAGAGGCCGAGCGCGTGTAGCGCTTCGATCACCTCGTCCGTCGAACGCTTGCCGAAGTTCGGGATCGCGTTGAGCTCCGACTCCGAGCGCTGAATCAGGTCGCCTACGGTCTGGATGCCTGCGCGCTTGAGGCAGTTGTAGGCGCGAACTCCGATCTCGAGCTCCTCGATCAGGCGGTCGTCGCCCTCTGAGGGGGCGCCGCCGATGGGAGCGAAGGCGGCGTCGCCGTTGTCGAACGAGTCGCGGGCGGTGAGCTCCTCGACGCGGTCGGCGTCGGTGAAGATCGCCATCGTCTTGATCAGGATCTCTGCCGCCTCGCGCAG
The DNA here is from genome assembly GCA_046716525.1 of Solirubrobacterales bacterium. GTDB lineage: Bacteria > Actinomycetota > Thermoleophilia > Solirubrobacterales > 70-9 > WHSW01. The sequence continues at coordinate 728 of JBKJXG010000301.1, read as the reverse complement.
CGCCGAGCCAGGCTCGATCGAGCCGTCGGTCTCGACCTCGAGCGTGAGCTTGTCGAAGTCGGTGCGCTGACCGACGCGCGCCGAATCGACGTTGTAGGCCGCGCGGCGGATAGGCGAGAAGATCGAGTCGATCGGGATCACGCCGATCGGCTGGTCCTCGGACTTGTTCTCCTCGGCGGGCGAGTAGCCGCGGCCACGGCCGATCGTCAGGTACATCTCGAGCTTGGTGCGCTTCTCGAGCGTCGCGATCGGTGCCTCGGGGTTGAGGATCTCGACCCCGGCCGGCAGGTCGATGTCCTTGGCCTTGACCTCGCCCGGGCCGGTGGCGACGAGCGGCGCCTCGACCTCATCGGCGTCGGTGTGCATGCGCACGACGATGTCCTTGAGGTTCAAGACGATGTCGGTGACGTCCTCCTTGACCCCTGCGACGGTCGAGAACTCATGGGCTACGCCTTCGACGCGCACGCTCTTGATCGCGGCGCCGCCGAGCGACGACAGCAGCACGCGGCGCAGTGAGTTGCCGAACGTGTAGCCGAAGCCCTTGTCGAGCGGCTCTACGGTGAACGTGCCGTGGTTGTCGTCGACGTCCTCGCTGGAAATCTGTGGAATCTGGAATTCGGGCAGGGTGGTCATTACTTCCTCTTCGCTTGTGGGAGTACGGGGTCGCCCTACTTGGAGTAGAGCTCGACGATGAGTTGCTCATCCACCGGCGCGGTGATCTCGCCTCG
>JBKJXG010000300.1:0-5372 GCA_046716525.1 Solirubrobacterales bacterium | reverse complement strand
AAGCTGCCTCGTGGGTTCGAATCCCACCCTGTCCGTCGACTTATCTCAGCCGGCGGCGAGTCGCGAAGAACTCGCGCAGCAGCGCCGACGCCTCTTCGGCAAGCACGCCTCCGACGACCTCAGGGCGGTGGTTGAGCCTGGGCTCACCGAGCACGTCGAGCACGCTCCCCGCCGCGCCTGCCTTCGGGTCGGGCGTCGCGTAGACGACGCGCGGTACGCGCGCGAGCACGATCGCGCCGGCACACATCGCGCAGGGTTCGAGCGTCACGTACAAGGTCGAATCCGAGATCCGCCAGCCACCGAGGCCTACCGCAGCCGCTTGCAGGGCAAGGATCTCGGCGTGGGCGGTGGGATCACGACGACGCTCACGTTCGTTGCCGGCCGCTGCGATGACCTCGCCGTCGCGCACGACCACCGCCCCGATCGGCACATCGGAGTGCGCCGCGGCGCCCTCGGCCTCGGTGAGAGCGAGGCGCATGAACTGGACGTCGTCGGCGCCGCGATCCGTGTTCATCTGCGCAGTATCGCGCGGTCGAACGCCGCCACGAGCGGCAACTTCCGTCGGCATCGCGTGTTGGCGTTAGCAGGGGTTTTCGCCGCCCCGGCACCGATATGCATTCCGCCGACCGCAAGAGCACGCTTCCGAGGGCATGGTGGCTGCTCGCCGCCACGCTTTCGTCCTGCGCGCTGGTGGCGCCCGTGTCGGCCTCAGCGTCGGCCGATCCTGTGCCCGCCTACGCCCCCGGAGAGGTGGTCGTTGGCCATAACGACGGCAAGGTCGAAGTGGTCGAACTCGCCAAGTCCGAGACCTTCGGCGAAACCGTTACCGAACTCGAACGCGACCCATCGGTGCGCTTCGCGGAGCGCAACTGGATCGCCCGCACCGCGCTGGCGCCACTGGACGTCGGCACCTCGGGTCTGCCGGGTGGCTGGCAGGTCGATCAGTGGAGCTTTCTCGACCGGACCGGCGGGATCCGCATCAACGGTGCCTGGGATCGCGCGATCGCGGCAGCAGCTCCGGGAGGGGCTGGGGTCACGGTCGCCGTCGTCGACACCGGCCTCGCCTACGCGCCCTCCAACGGCTACGCCGCCGCACCGGACTTCGGCGCCACCCAGTTCGTCGCAGGCATCGACCTCGTCGACGACGACGCTGTTGCGTTGGACGAGAACGGTCACGGCACTCACGTCGCGGCGACGATCGGCGAGTCGGTCACCGTCGGTCAGCCTGCCGGCGACAACGATTACCTCACCGGGATCGCCTACGGCGCCTCGCTGATGCCCGTAAGGGTCCTCGACCGAAACGGTGCCGGTGCCGTTACCGACGTCGCGGCGGGTGTGCTCTGGGCTGCAAGGAACGGAGCCGACGTGATCAATCTCTCGCTTCAGTTCGACTCCGCGGTGACGGGCTGCGATCAGGTTCCGACCCTGTGCGCCGCCGTGCGAAAAGCAAACCGTCGCGGCGCGCTCGTGGTCGCGGCGGCCGGCAACGCCGTCGACGGCACCGGTAGCAGGCAGGGGCTGTTCCCAGCCGGCGCTCCGAAGGCATTCGCCGTCGCCGCAACCACCGAGCACGGCTGTCTCGCCGCCTACTCGCAGTTCGGCAGGGAAATGGATCTGCTCGCTCCGGGTGGCGGCAGCCCCCGCTCGGCGGCGTCGCGTGCGGAGTGCGCGCTCGATCAGCGCCCGATCCTTCAACTCAGCTACGAATGCTTCCCTGGCCGCTGCATGGGCGTAAATGGTGAGTACGCGATTCGTCCCGATCTCGGAACTTCGATGGCTGCCGCTCACACCAGCGGGGTCGCCGCCCTGGTGCTCGCAACCGGCGTTCTCGGTGCCGACGTATCCCCCGAACGCTTGGCGCGGCGGCTTCAATGCACGGCGCGTGTGGGCGCCCCGAGCCGCTACTACGGCAACGGATTCCTCGACGCCGGCCGTGCAACCAATCCCGGTATCGACTGCGGGCAGCCGAAGTAGGTGCGCGCGTATTGTCCGCTAACGCCGCCTCGGCGGTGAACGAAGATGCCGACGAGCTGGAAAGTGATGATGGTGGTCTTGATCGCCTGCCTGCTGGCTTCGATCGTGATCGCCTCCATCCGTCTGCTCTAGTCGCTTGAGGGCCTCTACAACACCAAGGCATATAGTCCGCGCCGATGAGCGCGATCGAGACCGTCACCGGAGCGATCGATGCGAGCGAGCTCGGGACGACGCTCATCCATGAGCATCTGCGCGCGCGTGACGAGGCCGTGCACGAGCAGTTTCCGCACGTCGGCACGACGATGGAGGAGCCGCCCTATGCGGTCGCACCAGGCGACGAGGAGCGCGTCGCAATCGAAGCCGCCAAGAGCGCAGTCGCCCTCGGGATCGAGTCGATCGCCGATCCGAGTGCGATGTTTCTCGGGCGCGATGTCGCCTTCATGCGACGCGTCTCCGAAGCCAGCGGGCTGCAGGTCGTGCCCTGTACGGGCATCTACACCTACGACCACCTACCCCCATTCCTGATCGCGCGCGACGCCGATCAGATCGCCGAAATCTTCGTCCACGACATCGAACGCGGCATCCAAGGCACCGAGATCAAGGCGGCGTTTCTCAAGGTCGCCGCCGACGAGCCGGGCGTCACCGAGAACGTCGAGAAATTGCATCGCGCTGCGGCCCGGGCCAGTGTGCAAACGGACCGGCCGATCATGGCTCACTCGCGCCCGGCAAGTGAGACCGCTCCGCGACAGATCGAGGTCCTGCTCGAAGAAGGCGTCGATCCAAAGAAGATCCAGATCGCCCACTGCGGCGACACCGACAACCTCGACTACCTCGAGCGTGTGCTCGAGACCGGGGTCTACGCCGGTCTCGACCGCTACGGAATCGACATGTACCTGCCCTTCGAGAGCCGCCAAGCGACCGCAACCGCATTGCTCGAGCGCGGCTACGCCGAGAGCATCTTTCTCTCCGCGGACTCGTGCGCGACGCTCGACTGGTTTCCAGCGTCGGCCGTCGAGCAGATGATCAGCGCCGGGATGGTGAGCGATTGGAACATCAAGATGGTCCCTGAGATGGTGCTGCCACAGCTGCGCGAAGCCGGGCTCACAGAGGAGCAGGAGCACACGGTCATGGTCGAGAACCCGGCGCGCTGGCTTAGCGGCTGATCGGCGGTGGACTCACGGCGGAGCGGCGACGGTCTCCCACGCTGCGCGGTGAACGATGTGGCTGCCGGCGAGGCCCTTGAGCTCGAGCTCGCGACCAGCGTCGAAGCCGAGCTCACCATCGCCGTCGCCGGCTTCGGCACGTTCCTTGAGCGCGCGTGAGACGAGGATCTCGCCGCCGGCCGCCTCGGCCGCGATGCGGGCGGCGAGGACCACACTGCGCCCGAAGAAGTCGCCGTCCTCACGGATCGCCTCGCCTGTGTGCATACCGATCCGCACGCGCACGCGCTCACCCTCGACCGGATCGGTCTCGGCCAGGGCACGCTGAATCGCGACAGCGCACTCGACGGCTCGTCGCGCGTCGGGAAAGACGAGCATGAAACCGTCGCCCTGGTTCTTTACCTCGACCCCGTCGTGGGCGGGGAGCAAGCGCCTGAACAGCGAGTTATGGGCGCGCAGGACCGCGAGCCAGCGTTCGTCGCCGAGACGCTCCGTGATCAGGGTCGAGTCCTCGATGTCTGAGAAGAGGATCGTCACCTGGCCGTCGGCGGCAGCATGAATGGCAATGTCGGGCTGCTCGGTGGAGATCGCTTCGGCCATGAAGTCGATCGAGGTCGTCGAGTCGAGCGCTGTCAGCCCGTGCGCCTCGAGCCTCGTCTCGAGCGCCTGGCGCACGAGGCCGGCCATGCCGATCTCCTGCGCCGTGTCGAGCGCTGACGAGAGCAGCTCCAATGCCCGCTGGCGGTCGCCGGCGTCGCCCCGGGTGAGCAGCAACCGTGCGAACTCGAAACGGGTGCGGGCGCCGAACGGCCTGTCGCCCATGCGATCGCTCAGCGCCAGCGCCTCGGTGAAGTGGCGCTCTGCGTCGGCGTCCCGGCCCGAGACGGCGGCCAGTTGCCCGAGCATGCGCGCCACCGGGCCATAGCTGGCAGCGGCCCGGCCCGCGATCACGATCAGGCCATCGAAGGGCAAGAGAAGCTCATGCAGTCGTTCCGCGCGCTGAACGTCACCGATGAAGATCGCCACCTCGCCAAGGAGGACCAACGACAGCATCCACTGGGTGTCGTTGGGGAGGTCCGTGAAGCCTTCTCCCGCGAGCGTCTCGAACACCGCACGCGCCTCTCCCTCGTGGCCGAGCTCGGCGTGCGCGGCCGCCAGCGAGCACCGCCACGCAGGCAACGCGGGGTAGCGACGGGCGAGATCGGTGAGGTTGTCGATCGCCTGCTCGAGGCGAAGCTCGTCGGTGGGCGAGCGGCGCAGGCGGCGGATCAGCATGTCCTGGATCGCGAAGAACATCGCCGAGACAGGTTCTTGCGCGCGCTCGCCCGCTTCGAGGGCCAGCGCCGAGAGCCGCTCCGCGTCGCCGAAGCGCCCGTCGATCAAAGCCCGCGTCGCCTGCAACAGCGGCACATGCCAGAGGTGGGTGGGTTGCCGGAGCTCGCGGGCGAGACGTTCGAACGCCGCCAGCTCGCTGTCGACCTCGTGGATTTGGCCGAGCTCGAGGTAATCGCGCAGGCGGTAGACGTGAGCCCTCATCTCGAGCTCACGATTGCCGAGGCGCTTTGCCAGCGCGTGCAGCTCGGCGCTCTCTCGCAGCCGCCGCTCGGTTTCGGCCGAGCCAACTCCACCGAGAAATTGACGGCGCGTCAAGGCCATCGCCAGCGAGCTCGGATCGTCGATGCGTCGCGCCATTTCCAGGGCTTCGAGCCCGAGATCGGCGGAACGCCCAGCAGGGTCGACCCAGTAGAGCTGCTGGGCGAGCCCGCTGAGAAGCTGAGAGCGAAGCGGACCGTCCTCATCCCCGATCGCCTCCAACGCCTCCTCGAGCAGTGCGATCAATGGCTCGTCGACTACGCCCGCCTCCGCGAGAACACACAGCGAGACGACCGCCCGCGCGAGGTCCTCCGGGCGGTCGAGCTCGCGGGCGAGCGCCGCGGCCTGTTCGAGCGTCTCGCGTGAATCGCGCTGACGGGCGGCGCGGGCCTCGGCGCGGCCGCATGCAAGCAGCAGCTCGAGCCGGCGCTCGGGATCCGCCTCACCGCCGAGCTCGAGCGCCTCGAGGGCGCGGCGATAGAGGTTGGCGGCGTCCTCGTGGGCGAGTCGTTCGCCGGCGCTGCGAGCCGCTCTCGCCGCGTAGTCGGCGGGGCGCACGGGGTCCGCCGCCGGTCCCGCCGCGCGCCGGTGGTGGGCGAGCGCGCCGAGGTGGCGCTCAATGGCGCCGGCGTGGCCGTGCTCGAG
>JBKJXG010000299.1:0-4086 GCA_046716525.1 Solirubrobacterales bacterium | reverse complement strand
TCGCGGCGGTGGCGTCACCTTCCTTGCCCAGCGCCATCAACGGCAACACGATGAGGCAGATCGCCGCGAAGAACGCGAAGATGATGAAGGGCCGCTTGCTCACGAGCGGAAAACTACCGAGTCACGGCGCCGGACGAGATCGGTCTTCGGGTCGGCGCGCGCGAAACCAGGGGCACATCCGTTGTAGTGCGCACTCCTCGCAACGCGGGCGCGGGCGACAGACGCGACGACCGTGCGTGATCAGGTTCATGTGCAGCTCGTAGGCGTCCTCGGGATCGGTGATCGCAAGCATCTCGTCGTGGGCGAGCTCGAATGAGGCCCGCGGCGGAAACAGCCCGAGGCGTTCGCCGACGCGGTATACGTGGGTGTCGACGGGGATCTCGGGCCGGCCGAGGGCGAAGATCATCACGCAGGCGGCGGTCTTGCGGCCAACCCCCGGAAGCTCGATGAGGAAGGCGATCGCCTCTTCGCGTTCTGCCGTCTCGAGCCAGTCGAGCGTCGGCTCGCCGGCCTCGTTCGGCAATCGCCGTAGCACCTCCTGGATCCGCGGCGCCTTCGTCTTCGAGAGTCCGCCCGGCTGGATCGCCGCTTCGACCTCCGCGACCTGCGCGTCACGAACGGCAACCCAGGTCGGCAGGCGCTCGCGCAAGCGCGCGTAGGCGACATCGCGATTGCGGTCGTTGGTGTTCTGGGACAGGATCGTGCGAATGAGCTCGGCGATCGGATGGCCGTGCGGCTCGTTGACCGGCTGCCCGTAGATCTCGCGCAGGCGGTCACGGATCGCGCGGACCCTGGCGCGCCGGGGCCGCCTCCAGGTCCTCGTTTTGGCCCTCGCAGCCACCCTCGCCAGGATATGTGGCCTGGCGGCAGGGCAGGCCGTGGCCCATGCCCCGGGTAATCTCCCCGGAATCGCCGAGCCGCGCCCACAAGCGAGAACCGCCGCCGCGTGGAGGGGGCTCGCGCGTGATCGGCTGATCGAGTCGCGACTGACTCCAAACACGATCTCGATCACCGGGCTGGCGCTGCACGTACCCGCGGTGATCCTGATCGTCGAGGGCTATTTCGTACTCGCAGGCCTCGCCTTCATCGTCGGTTCGGTGATGGACACGCTCGACGGCCGCTACTCGCGCATGTCGGGTAAGGGCACGATGTTCGGGGCGTTTTTGGATTCGACTCTCGACCGGATCGAGGAAGGCGTCGTGTTGACGGCGATCGCCTATTACTTCGCCGACGGCGGCGATGCGATTCCGGCCGCAGCCTGCGTGCTCACCGTTCTCGGCTCGCTGATGGTCTCCTACACGCGGGCTCGCGCTGAGGCGCTGGGAGTCGAATGCAAGGTCGGGATCGCCACCCGGCCCGTGCGGGTGGTGATACTTTCAATTGGCCTCGTGTTCGGCGCCGGCGATCTGATCTCCGATGTCGACCTGCTCCCGGCAGCGATCTACACGATGGCCGGCTTGACCGCATTCACGGTCGGACAACGCGTCTGGCACGTGCGCAACGAGCTCAAGGCACTGGAGGTCGCAGACGCCTCGGAGCTGTAACCAACGCACAAACAGCGGGTAATTCGCCTTTCACCCGCCTCCAGGAGGACCGGCTTTCATGACTGACAAGAACGGCCACGCGACGAACGGCGCGAGCTCCAACGGACACCGACCCGACGACGGCAAGGTTCGCGTCGCGATCGTCGGTGTCGGCAATTGCGCCAACAGCTTCATCCAGGGCGTCGAGTACTACAAGGACGCCGATCCCGACGCGCAGGTCCCCGGCCTCATGCACGTCGACCTCGGCGGATATCACGTCCGCGACATCGAGTTCGTGGCCGCCTTCGACATCGACCAAGAGAAGGTCGGCAAGGACCTCTCCGAGGCGATCTGGTCGGGCCAGAACGACACGATCAAGTTTGCCGACGTCGGGCACCTCGACGTCGAGGTTCACCGCGGCATGACCCATGACGGTCTTGGCAAATACCTGAAGCAGAAGATCACCAAGGCGCCTGGACCGACCGCGGACATCGTCGGCATCCTCAAGCAGACCAAGGCCGACGTGCTCGTCTGCTATCTCCCGGTCGGCTCGGAGGCGGCGACCAAGGGGTACGTCGAGCAGGCGCTGGAGGCCGGGGTCGGCTTCGTCAACTGCCTGCCGGTGTTCATCGCTCGAGAGGACTACTGGGGCAAGCGCTTCTCCGATGTCGGCCTGCCGATCATCGGCGACGACATCAAGTCGCAAGTCGGCGCCACGATCGTCCATCGCAATCTGGCCCGCCTGTTTCATGAGCGCGGTGTCGAGCTCCAGCACACCTCGCAGCTCAACGTCGGCGGCAACATGGACTTCTTCAACATGCTCGAGCGCGAGCGCCTCGACTCGAAGAAGGTCTCGAAGACCAACGCCGTCACCTCGGTGATGGGAACCGAGCTTCCCGCCGATGACGTCCACGTCGGGCCTTCCGACTACGTGCCGTGGCTGACCGACCGCAAATGGGCCCACATCCGGCTCGAGGGCAAGTCGTTCGGCGACGTGCCGCTGACGGTCGAGCTCAAGCTCGAGGTCTGGGACTCGCCGAACTCGGCAGGCGTCGTGATCGACGCTGTCCGCCTGATCAAGCTGGCGCTCAACAATGGCGTCGCCGGGCAGCTCGACGGTCCTTCCAGCTACCTGATGAAGTCGCCGCACAACCAGCGACCCGACGACCAGGCGCGCGAGCAAACCGAGAAGTTCATCGCCAAGTACGCGCGCAAGGGCGTGGCGAAGGCGGCCAAGAAGCGGGCGCAGAAGAAGATCGCCTCTAGCTGAACCCGCCCCCGCGACCGCTCCGTTGCCTGGGCCGGAGGGTTGAACTGATCGAGGAGTACGCGCTGCGCGTACTCCTATCGTCGGCAGGAAACCAACCAGAAGGAGATGGCTCAATGGGCCTGAAGAAACTTCGACCGAGCGGGTCGATGATCGTCGCAATCGTGGCGCTGGTCGCCGCGCTGGCCGGTACCGCCTATGCGGCGGTGACCATCACCGACAGCTCGCAGATCAAGGGCCGAGTCGTTGGCGGCAAGGATCTGCAGAAGAGCTCTGTCGGCGGCGAGGCGGTCAGGGAGAAGAGCCTCAAGGGCGTGGATGCAGAGACCCTCGACGGCCAGACTGCCAACGATCTCAAGGTTCGCTGGCTGCTGCTCAACGAGCAGGGTCAGATCGAGGAGCAGTCGGGCGGATTCACCGTGCTCGACGGCTATCAGACCAACAACAACGTATACATCGACACCGGTGAGTCGCTCGTCGGCAAGGGCCTGAACGCGACGATCGCGCTGCAGAACCTCGTCAACGTCGACGGCGCCGATGGCGATCCCGAGCCGAACTTCGGCGGCGAAGTCAGCGTCGCGCGCTGCCAAGTCCCGGGCGTGGTCGAGTGTGCACCGCCGACCGCAAAGACGATCAACGCGTTCGTCGTCAGCCCTCGCAACAGTGACGGTACGGCGACCGACCCAGGCGCCCGCAAGCGCGTCTACGTGCAGGTCACCGAGTAGCGCCGCAGCCCAATAACGCATCTCGTTGACAGGGGCCCGCTTCGGCGGGTCCCTGTCGTTCGGGGCGCCGATCAACCGGGCCTCTCGCGTTGGTCTCATATCCTGCGCGCGATGGCTACTGACGAACGGCTCACGATCGCGCAGGTGACCTCGCACCCGTGGGGCGCCCGTAACGAGATCAACGAGTTCTCCACCCGCGTCACCTCCGAGCTCGCCAAACGCGGCCACCGGGTCCTGATCGCAGCACCCTCGGACTCGCGCAAGCAGGTGCGGCAGTCGCGACGAGCGATCGGCGCTGCGGCCGACACACCGGACGCGCTCTTCGACGACTGGGACGGCGTCCGCATCAGCGACGGCGGCGCGGCGGTGGTCGCGCTCGGCAGCGGCATTCCGCGGCCTCGCGGTCCCGGCCCCCGAGCTGCCCCGCTGCCGCTCGACGTCAGCCGTTCGCTCGAAGGGCTGTTCGTGGGCGTCGACTTCGACATCGTTCACGTCCACGACCCGTTCTTTCCGAGCGTCGCATCGGCCGCGCTGAGACACTCGCGAGCGCTGAACGTCGGCAGCTTCTTCG
>JBKJXG010000298.1:0-11334 GCA_046716525.1 Solirubrobacterales bacterium | reverse complement strand
CGGCCCACGACACCTGCACCTACTCCAGCGCCGAGATCGAGCGGATCGCGCATGTCGCCTTCGCCGCCGCCGGCAGGCGCCGCGGCCGCGTTACCTCCGTCGACAAGGCCAACGTGTTGGAAACCTCGCGCCTGTGGCGCGAAACCGTGAACAAAGTGGCGACCGGCTACCCAGAGGTCAGCCTCGATCATCTGCTCGTCGACAACGCGGCGATGCAGCTGGTCTCCGAGCCGGCGCGCTTCGACGTGATCCTGACCGAGAACCTCTTCGGCGACATCCTCTCCGACGAGGCGGCGATGCTCACCGGCTCGCTTGGGATGCTGCCGTCGGCGAGCCTCGGCGCCGAGGGCAGCCCCGGCATGTTCGAGCCTGTGCACGGCTCCGCACCCGACATCGCCGGCAAGGGCATCGCCAACCCGCTCGCGACGCTGCTCTCGGTGGCGATGATGTTGCGACACGGCCTCGATCTCGAGGCAGAGGCGGCCGCGATCGAGGCTGCCGTGGAGAACACACTCGAGCGCGGCCTGCGCACGCAGGACCTGGCCGCAGGCACGAGCGCGGTTGGCAGCGAAGAGATGACCGCATCCGTGCTTGCAGAACTCCCCGGTTGATCGCCATACTGAGCTGATGGAGAAGTCGGATTGGATCTGGATGAACGGGGAGTTCGTGGCGTGGGACCAGGCGCAGGTTCACGTTCTCAGCCACGGGCTGCACTACGGCAGCGGTGTCTTCGAGGGCATCCGCTGCTACGAGACCGAGCGAGGCCCGGCCGTGTTTCGCCATCTCGATCACATGCGACGCCTCGAAAAGTCGGCCGAGCTCTTCTACCTGCCGCTCACCTACTCCGCCGCGCAGTTGCGCGAGGCGACGACCGAGCTGATAGCGCGCAACGGACTTGCCAGTTGCTACATCCGCCCGCTCGCGTTTCGCGGCTACGGCGAGATGGGCCTCTACGCCCAGGCCGCGCCGGTCGAAGTCGTGATCGCCGTATGGCCGTGGGGCTCCTACCTCGGCGACGAGGGCAAGCGAAACGGGATCCGCGCAAAGGTCTCCTCGTGGCGGCGGATCTCCGCCGCCGGGTTGATCCCGCATGCCAAGGCGTCGGGTCAGTACCTGAACTCGATCCTGGCCAAGAACGAAGCGGCCCTCTCGGGCTGCGACGAGGCGATCCTGCTGGACGAGCGCGGTTTCGTCTGCGAGGGCTCGGGCGAGAACATCTTTCTCGTTCGCGATGGCGAGCTCGTGACGCCCGGACATACGGCATCGATCCTGGACGGGATCAGCCGCAAGTCGGTGATCCAGATCGCCCGAGATCTCGGCTACACAGTCGTCGAGCGCGATATCGCGCGCGCCGAGCTCTATCTCGCTGAGGAAGTCTTTCTGTGTGGCACCGCTGCCGAGCTCGTGCCGGTGCGCGAGATCGACGGCCACGAGCTCGGCCAGCCCGGTGAGATCACCCGCGTCGTCCAGGCGAAGTTCGAGGATGCGCTGCACGGCCGCGCCCCCGAGTACGCGGAATGGCTCGACCTGGTCGAGGTTCCGAGTAAGGTCAGCGGCTAGATGCTTCGCCTGTCCAGTGCACTCGAGCGAATTAGGACCGCCGCGACCGCCTAGCGGCTCGCGGTCGTGCGAACGGTTTCGCACATCGGCTCGCTCGAATCCACACCGGACTCAGAAAGGCACCAAGTGACTCAGGTAAAGCTCTACGACACGACCCTTCGTGACGGCATGCAAGGCCAGGGCATGTCGCTCTCGGCAGCGGAGAAGGTCCGGGTCGTCCAAGCACTCGACCGTCTCGGCGTCGGCTTCGTCGAGGCCGGTTTTCCCAGTTCGAATCCGAAGGAGGCCGAGCTCTTTCGCCTGCTCGCCGGGATCGATCTCGAGGCCGCGCAGGTCTGTGCCTTCGGCATGACGCGACGCCGCGGCCTCGCCGCGGCCGATGATCCATCGCTACGCGAGCTCGTCGCCTGCGCGGCGCCGGTGATCACCTTCGTTGGCAAGACCTGGGGCCTTCACCTCGAGAAGGTGACGAAGGTCTCGCGAGAGGAGAACCTGTCGATGATCGTCGACTCGGTCAACTTCGCTCGCGCCGAGGGCAAGCGCGTGGTCTACGACGCCGAGCATTTCTTCGACGCCTGGCGCGACGACCGCTCCTACGCGCTCGAATGCCTGCGAGCCGCGACTGCGGCCGGCGCCGAGAACGTGACGCTTTGTGACACGAATGGCTCCAGCCTCCCGAGTCAGATCGCCGAGGCAACCGCCGCGGTGGTCGGCGAGATCGGTGGGCGAGTCGAGATCGGCATCCACGCCCACAACGACTCCGAGTGCGGCGTGGCCAACTCGCTCGCAGCGGTCGAAGCCGGTGCGCGCATGGTCCAGGGCACGATCAACGGCTACGGAGAGCGCTGCGGCAACGCCAACCTGATCTCGGTCCTTGCCGCGCTTCAGCTCAAGCTCGGCTACGAGTGCGTTGCGCCCGAGCGCCTGCAACTGCTGACCGAGACAGCCCATTTCGTCGACGAGCTGACCAACACCACGCCCGACCCCGATCAACCCTTCGTCGGGCGAAACGCCTTCGCCCACAAGGGCGGCATGCACGTCGCCGGCGTCCAGGCCGACTCGCGCACGTTCGAGCACATGGACCCCCGAGATGTCGGCAACAGCCGCGACATCTTGATCTCCGAGCTCTCGGGCAAGGGCTCGGTGCTCTCGCGCGCCGAAGGCGCGGGGATCGAGCTCGATGCCGATGCCGCCAAGCGTGCCGTCGAGAGGATCAAGGAGCGTGAGCACCGCGGCTATCACTACGAAGCGGCCGACGCCTCGTTCGATCTGCTCCTGCGCCGAGAGGCGGGCGAGTACCAGCCACTGTTTCGACTCGAGAGCTACCGCGTGATCACGGAGATGCGTGCCGACGGCAAGGTCGAGACCGAGGCGACGATCAAGATCTGGGTCGAGGGGCGACGCTACGTCCGTACGGCCGAGGGCAACGGTCCCGTGAATGCGCTCGACACGGCGCTTCGCGATGCAATCAGCGAGCTCCACCCGGACCTGGTCGCGATCGAGCTGCGCGACTACAAGGTTCGCATCCTCGACTCCCATCACGGCACCGGTGCGGTCACGCGAGTACTGCTCGACGCTTCCGACGGCCACGACTCGTGGGGCTCGATCGGCGTCTCGGAGAACATCATCGAAGCCTCTTGGGAGGCGCTGGTCGATTCGCTCGAGTACGCGTATCAGGAGCGCAACATCAACCTTCCGCCTAACTCGCCGGCTGCGCCTCTGGGCGTGCGCTCGGGTTGATGGAATCCCGAGATTCGAGTCGCCCGAACTTCGAGCGGCCCGAGTACGACGAGCCGCGTGAGCACAACGCTTTCGCGCTCAGAGGGCACGGATCGGCTACGCGCTCGGCAGCGAGCGTCTCGGCATCAGCCAGTGGCACCTACCACCCGGCGAGGCCGCTTATCCCTACCACTGGCACGTGACCGAGGAGGAGCTACGAATCCCCTTACCGAAGCCGGTTATGGGCGCCGGCTTCAGATATCGCTGTTGAACAGCTGGCTACGGATCGCACCGCCCTCGAACGATGGGGTCGAGTGCAGATTGCAGTAGAAGCGCCTGGGGTTGGCCTTGATCGCCGTGATCGTCGCGGCGCTGGCCGTCACACACCCGATGCCGTCGCTCGAAAGCGCCGAGGTCAGGTCGACGACGATTGGGCCTGCAACTCCGCGGGCCCCGTCGTGGATGTGCAGCCCGCTCAGCGTGCCGTCGACCTGGGCGAATCGAATCTTCACGCAGACCTGATTCGTGGCCGGCTGCAGGTTCACGAAGGCGACGCCGGTGGCGTTGGGATCCCCGGGCCCGGGCACCTCCTGGGGTCCAGTCAGGATCACATAGTGCCTGTTCGTCGGCACGGTCGCAGAGGCCGTATAGGCCAGCGTCCCGGCGACCATCGCCACACAGGCGGGGGATGAGCGCAGATAGCAAACGTCGGGACATAGCTCTTCCTAGGCGTGCTCAGGTCGACTCTAATGCATCCTGGTGTGGCCAGACCTCGTTCGAGGCGCGGGGCCATTGCCTGCGCGAGCCGGATAGCCTCGCAGGCAATGGGCCAACCGCGCGAGACGATCCCTCTTGCGCGGCCGCAGATAGGCGAGCGCGAGGAAGAGCTCGTGCTCGAAGTCCTGCGCTCGGGCAGGCTCTCGCTGGGGCCGATGCAGCAGCGTTTCGAGCGCGAGTTCGCCGATTACCTCGGGGTCGCCGATGCGGTTGCCGTTTCGTCAGGCACGACGGCGCTTCACCTCGGGGTCCGCGCGCTCGGGTGGCGCGACGGGGACGAGGTCGTGACCTCGCCGTTCAGCTTCGTTGCTTCCGCGAACTGCCTGCTCTACGAGGGCGTGAAGCCGGTCTTCTGCGACGTCGATCCGGTGACGCTCAACATCGATCCCGCCGGCGTCTGGGATGCGATCACAGATCAGACCAAAGGGCTGCTCCCAGTCGACATCCTCGGCTATCCGGCAGCGATGCCGGCATTGGAGGCGGTGGCCCGCGAGGGAGGTCTCGACCTGCTCGAGGACGCCTGCGAGGCGCTCGGGGCCCGGGATGGCGAGGGTCGCCTGGTTGGCTCGCGGGGCAACCTCGCCACGTTTGCCTTCTATGCCAACAAGCAGATGACGACAGGGGAGGGGGGCATGCTCGCGGTCAGCGACCCTGAGATCGCCGCCCGCCTTCGCAGCGAGCGAAACCAGGGTCGCGCGCCGAACATGGACTGGGTCGACCATGACCGTCTCGGGTTCAACTATCGCCTCACCGAGATCGCGGCAGCGCTCGGTGTCGCCCAGCTCGAGCACCTCGATCAGATGTTGGCCGACCGTGCGTCCGCCGCGGCGCTCTACAGCGAACGGCTGAGCTCGCTCGGCGGGGTTGCGGGCGCGGGCGATCCCGGCGCCCTCGTGCTTCCCTGCGCCGACGACGACCCGGAGCGCCGTAGCTGGTTCGTCTATGCGGTCCGTCTGCCGCTGCACGCCGATCGCAACAGCGTTGTCGCTGAGCTCGCGCGGCGTGGAGTCGAGGCCAAGGCCTACATGCCGGCGATCCATTTGATGACTCACATGCGCGAGCGCTTCGGTTTCGAGAGCGGCCAGTTTCCGGTCGCCGAGGATGCCTCCGCGCGTCTGCTGGCGCTGCCTTTCTTCCCAGCGATCAGCGAGGGTGCGATCGACCGCGTTGCCGAGGCGCTGGCCGAGGCGCTGCACGGACACACGACCTGAAGGCCTGCCGGCACCCGCAACTCCGCCGTACGGCGTGCTTTCCCTGGACCACGCGCCGAGTGAGCCTATAGTCCGCCACCGCCATGCCCCGCTTCGAAGAGCCAGCTGACCCTCTGTTTGCGCGGATCAATGCCTCGATCGACTTCGATCGACGGCTCTGGCGCGAGGACGTGCGCGGCTCGCGGGCGCATGCACGGGCGCTCGAACGCGCCGGCGTCCTCAGCGCCGAGGAAGCGGCGTGGATCGACGACGGTCTCGAGCAGGTTGCCGGGGAGTTGGAGCTTGGTCGGTTCAGCTTCCACGTCGATGACGAAGACATTCACATGGCGGTCGAGCGTCGTCTGACGGAGATCATCGGCGCAGTGGGCGGCAAGCTTCACACCGGGCGCTCGCGAAACGACCAAGTCGCCACCGATCTCGCGCTCTATGTAAGCGCGCGCTCCCAGCGCGCGCTCGAGCTGACGGCGGCGCTGATGGCTCGCCTCCTCGAACTCGCCGAGCAGCACCGCGATTGGCCCATGCCCGGCTACACCCATCTGCAGCGTGCCCAGCCCGTCTATCTCGGACACCATCTGCTCGCCTACTTTTGGATGCTCGCTCGCGATGCGGTTCGCTTTCGCGCCGCGCTCACAGCGGCCACGGCCGGGATGCCGCTTGGCTCGGGCGCGCTCGCGGGCCTCAACTGGGACCTCGACCGCGACATCACCGCCGCGGAGCTGGGCTTCTCGGCGCCCGCGCCGAACTCGATCGACGCGGTTTCCAACCGCGACTTCGCCCTCGACTACATGTACGCGGCGTCGGTCTGCGCGACGCATCTGTCGCGCCTCGGTGGCGAGCTCGTGATCTGGTCGAGCCAGGAGTTCGGCTTCTGCGAGCCGGCCGACGATTTCTCATCGGGCTCGTCGATCATGCCGCAGAAGAAGAATCCCGACGCCGCTGAGCTGCTGCGGGCAAAGGCGCCGCGAGTCACGGCCTCGCTGACGACCCTGCTCGGTGCCCTACACGCTCTGTCACTCGCCTACGCCAAGGACCTCCAAGAGGACAAGCAGGCGCTGTTCGACACCGTCGACACGATCGAGCTCTCGCTCGAGGTCGCCGAGCGGATGCTTGCGGGGATGCGCTTCGACCGCGAGCGACTCGGTACGGCCGCTGCGGATGAGATGGTCGCCGCGACGGACATCGCCGACCTGCTGGTGCGAAAGGGAATGGCGTTTCGCGAAGCTCACGCCGTCGTTGGCGGCCTCGTGCGTGCCGCGCTCGAATCCGATCGCGTGCTATCGGAGCTGACGCGCGACGAGCTCGCTGCCCATTGCGAACTGCTCGGCGACGACTACTACGAGCTGTTGGCCGACGGCGCCTGGCTCGAATCCAAGGTCTCGTCTGGCGGAACGGCCTCGATCCGAGTGGCCGAGCAACTCGCAGCAGCACGAGAAACGCTCTCGGTGCTCAGGTCTCCAACCGGCTCGTGACCGTTCTCGGCGCCGGATTCTTCGACCGCTCGGTACACGAGGTCGCCCGCGATCTGATCGGCTGTGAGCTCAGCGTCGGCGGGGCGGGCGGGATCATCGTCGAGACCGAGAGCTATCACCGCGACGATCCAGCTTGCCACGCCCACGTCGGGCTTACCCGGCGCACGTCGACGCTGTTCGGTGCTCCCGGCCTCGCCTACGTCTACCTCTCCTACGGGATCCACAGCCTGCTGAACGTCGTCTGTGAGCCGGTGGGGGAGGCCGCCGCGGTGTTGATCCGTGCGCTGGAGCCAAGCCACGGCCTCGAGTTGATGGCTGAGCGGCGCGGCCGCGCGCGGCCGCGCGAACTATGTTCAGGCCCAGGCAAGCTCACCGAGGCGCTCGGGATCGGTCTCGAGCTCAATGGTGTTGCGTTCACCGAGGATCCCTTCGAGGTCCGTGCGCGGTCCGGGCCCTGGGAGGCCGTGAAGGTGCGAACGGGCCCGCGGATCGGGATCAGCCGCGCCGTCGATTACCCCTGGCGCTTCTGTGCGGCCGCCAGCCCGTTCCTCTCGAGGCCCCTACCTGCCTCGGTCCAGCGCCGCGTCGCCTGACGCTGGCGGTGAGTTCAGCCGGCCGTGATACCGCCACCGGAGGGGGCCGCGGGTGCGCCGGTGGAGTCGTCGCCGGCGGCGGGAGCGGTGGGGGCCGGCGCGCTCGTTTCGCTCGAGTCCTCGACCGGAGCTTCGGGAGCGGCGGCCTCCTCGGTCGCCGGAGCAGTTGCCTCGGGGGTCACGACCTCGGCCTCGACGTCGATCGCCTCGGCTGAATCGGCGGTTTCCTCGGATTCCTCTTCGTCCTTACGGACGTCTGCGAGCGCGTTGTATGCGTTGACGACACTGGCGAAGATCAGCGCCGGGTAGGTTCCGCCGTCGACGGGGGCCCCCGCGAACTCGGTCAGCATCGGCGTCACCGTGTCCGCGTGTCCGACCCAGACGCATGCGGTGATCTCCTCGGTCGCGCCGCAAAACCAGGCGTCGCCGTTGTCGTCGGTGGTGCCCGTCTTGCCCCAGGTCGTATCGCCCGTTTGTGCGCGCCTGCCGGTACCGGAGGTGACCACGGTGGTGAGGATCGATTTCGCCTCGGCGGCGACCCCAGGGTCGATCACCTGCTTGGCGTCGAGCTTGTTCTCACCGCTGGCGCCGGTCTGGTCGGCTACTGGATCGCCGTCGCCGTACTCCTCACCGTCGAGTACCTCGATGATCCCGACCGGCCCACCCGCGTTGGCTGCCATCGTTCCGGAGAGGCGCATGCCATCCGCCGCGATCGTGCTGTAGGCGTGCGACATCTCCAGCGGCGTGACGCCGACCTCGAGGCCGCCGAGGATCATCGCGGGGTTGTAGGGGGCGAAGTCGTTGTCGCCGATCGAGTACTCGATGTCGGTCGAGAGATCGGTCTCGATCCCAAGCGTATTCGCCGTCTCGGCGACGTTCTCGGGACCGACCTGTGACCCGAGCTGCGAGTAGACCGAGTTGTCGGAGTAGGTCGTTGCGGTGGCGATCGAAGCAGAGCCGAGGTAGGAGTCGTTGTAGTTGTCGACGGCGAAGTACTCAGACACGGTCCTCGACTCGCCGTTGGGCTTTTCGATTCTGGCCTGAAAGGGAATCTCCTGGGGCGCCGAGGTGAACACCTCGCCTGAGGAGCGACCCTGCTGCAGTGCGGCGATCAACGTGAACGGCTTGAACGAGGAGCCGGGCTGGCGGTGGCCGTTGGTGGCCAGGTTGAAGGGCGCCTGCTCGTAATCGAGGCCGCCGACCATCGCTCGCACCGCGCCCGTCGTGTTGTCGAGTACGACGACCGACGCAGTCGGTTCGACCCCGCCCAGCGTGCCACTGACGATCGATTCGATCTCGCGCTGAAGGTCGAGGTCCAGCGTCGAGGTGATCTGGAGCCCGCCGCCGAATGCTTCACCAGCGCCGTAGCGGTCGACCAGCTGCTGGCGCAGCCAGGAGGTGAAGTAGGGGGCCTCGGACTCCTCGCGCGGCGGCAGGATCTCGTCCTCGTCTGGTATCGGAACCGCCTTGTACTCGATCAGCTCCTCGTCGGTGATGTACCCCTGTTCGTTCATGCGGTCGAGGACGAGGTCGCGCCGGGCCTTGGAGTCGAGCGGGTTGGCGCGCGGCGAGTAGGCCGAGGGTGAGGCGATCATCCCTGCGAGTTGCGCTGCCTCCCACGGCAGCAGCTCGGAGGAACAGCTGGGGGCATCGCCCTCGCCGCAGCCCTCGTGTTCGATCGAGGAGCCGAAGTAGGTGCTGGCAGCGGCCTCGATCCCCGTCGCTCCCTCGCCGAAGTAGATCTCGTTCAGATACTCGGTGAGGATCTTGTCCTTCGACCACTGGCGCTCGAGGTGGTAGGCGATCGCAGCCTCACGGAACTTCTGCAGGATCGTGCGGCTGTCCTGCGCCGCCAGGGCGTTCTTGACGAACTGCTGGGTGATCGTCGAGGCGCCCTGCTGGGCAGACCCGGAAAGGATGTCCTGATACAGCGCCCGGCCGATGCCCTGAAAGTCGACGCCGCGGTGCTCGTAGAAGCGCTGGTCCTCGATCGCCACCACCGCCTCCTTCATGACCGGGGCGATCTCGTCCGTCTCGAGCAGGATGCGACCCTCGTTGTTGGTCAGTGTGGCGAGCTTCTGCCCGCGAAAGTCATATACGACGGAGTTCTGCGCACGCTGGTATTGCTCGCGGTTCTCGAGCGCCGGGAGATCCTGAGCGACGGCCATCATGATCCCGAAGATCCAGGAGACGAAAGCGAGGCTGCAGAGCCCGAGCAGCACGAGGGCGAAGCGCAGCTTGCGCATCCGCGGCTTGCCGGTCTCGACAGAGCTCGGCGGTCCAGGTGGCTTGGGCAGCTTGAGCCCGCGGCTGCGCCATGACGACCGGCTAGAGCGGCCACCGTTGCTCGAGGTCTCGTTGTCGGATCCTGAGGACATGTCTCGGATGCGGTTGCGGGCGACGACTGGATGCCACCCCCGGGCGATGAATCAATCGCCGTATGGCTTCGCGGGGCCTTGGTCGCCCGCCGAAGCGAGGCTTTCGCAGACGATCGGAAGGCTGAACGGTGACCCCGGGGAGCCGGCGCGTGAGTCTAGCATTGGGCAGATGTCGTCCTCACCCTCTGAAGAGCTGCTGCGCGGCGCCGTCGACGCCCTGCCCAAAGGCCGCCTAACCGAGCAGCTGCAGACTGGTGGGCCGCTGCGGGTCAAGTTCGGCGTCGACCCGACGAGCCCCGATATTCATCTCGGTCACTGCGTCGTGCTGACCAAGCTGCGCGCCTTCCAGGATGCGGGCCACACGGTGGTCTTGATCATCGGCGACTACACGGCGCGCGTCGGTGACCCCAGCGGCCGCGACGCGACGCGACCGCTCCTCAGCGCCGATGAGATCGAGGCGAACGGCCACACCTACACCGAGCAGGCGTTCTCCGTGCTCGACCGCGATCGCACCGAGGTGCGCCACAACAGCGAGTGGTTGGCGATGGAGAGCGAGCAGCTGTTCGGCCTCGTACGCCGCTTCAACGTCGCTCGGCTGCTCGAACGCGACGATTTCAGCCGGCGGATCGCCGACGCGCAGCCGATATCGGCCCTGGAGCTGCTCTACCCGGTGTTGCAGGGATACGACTCGGTCGCTGTCGCGGCCGACGTCGAGCTCGGGGCCACGGACCAGACCTTCAACTTGCTCTTTGGCCGCGACGTGCAGATCGCTTACGGCCAGCAACCACAGTCGATCTTGACGATGCCGATCCTGGTCGGCACCGACGGGGTACGAAAAATGAGCAAGTCATACGGCAACTACGTCGCTCTCAAAGATCCGCCCGAGGAGATGTTCGGAAAGCTGATGAGCATCCCCGACGACGTCATGGGCGATTACTACGAGCTGCTGCTCGGCGAGGAGCTTCCCCGCGGTCGCCAGCAGGTGGAGGCCAAGCGTGAGCTCGCGCGGCGCCTCACAGACCGCTTCGCCGGTGAGGGCGCCGGCGCGGCGGCGGAGGCTCGCTTCGACCAGGTGCACGTCCGCGGCGAGCTTCCCGATGAGATCGAGGTCGCGAGCGTGACCGTTGCCGACGGCGAGCTCGTGCACCTGCCGGGATTGATCGCCGCCGAATTCGAGATCTCCTCCAGCGAGGCCAGGCGCTTGATTCAGCAGGGCGGCGTCAGGCTCAACGGCGAGCCGGTCGATCCGCAGGCTTTTGACCTGCCGGCCGCGAGCCTCGACGGCGCCGTGCTTCAGGTCGGCAAGCGCCGGTTCCGCCGTCTCGAGGTTTGACCTCCGCGTGCTCGCCGCCGTGCCTGCTACATTCCCGCGTCCGTTACGGGCCGAGGGGCTTGTGCGGAACCTTCTGGCGCGGCTATACTTGTTGGTCGCGCCTGAAACGGCACCCGGGCGAGGGGAGATCCCGCTCGCCTCGGGAAGCGGTCTTTGAAAACTGAGCAGCGTGCACATCCAAGGCTTCACGGCCTTGGATTTGACAGGTCCGACCCGTCGTAGGCCAAGTGCCGGCGACGGGCAGCCAAACCCGTCATGTCGTTCGCCATTATGTACTTGGCGGACATTCGATAT
>JBKJXG010000297.1:0-3262 GCA_046716525.1 Solirubrobacterales bacterium | reverse complement strand
CGGCGGCGACGGCGTCGGGCATCGAGCCCAGGTGCACGGGGATGTGCTCGGCTTGCATCACGAGTTCGCCGCCGGCGTCGAAGATCGCCGTCGAGCAGTCGCGGCGCTCGCGGATGTTGGGCGAGTGGGCGGAGCGGATCAGCACCGCTCCCATCTCGTCACAGACGGCCCGCAGGGCGCCGATCAGCACCTGCAGCGAAACAGGGTCGAGCCTGGTGCTCATCGCGACGCCCCGCGGCGCTCACCCGGGCCGCTCACGGCTCTCGCTTCGCGACGATCGTCCCCGCATCGTCAACGTTCGCGGTCCAGTTCGGCGGCAGCACCAGAGTCGATTCCGGCAGCTCGAAGATGCAGGGACCGCGAGCTTGTGTGCCGGCCGGCGGTTCGCCTCGCAGGGCCTCGGCATCGACCCACCCGCCGGCGAAGCGCGTGCGTCGGGTCTCGCGCTGAAGCTCGGCGCCCGAAGCGGCCATCGGCTGCGGTTTCGGGCCTGGCTCGATCACCGCGAGGCGGATGGTGACGAGCTCGACCTCGGCTTCGGGGTCGCGGTAGCCGTAGCGACGCTCGTGCTCGGCGGCGAACAGCTCCGCGAGCTCGGAGGGCTCGGGGTCGGGCGAGGCTTCGACGCCGAGCTCGAAGCCCTGCCCGCGGTAACGGAGCTCGTAGCTGACCTCGACCCTGAACTCGGCGAGCCCACTCTCGAGACCGCGGCGAAGCGCGTCGACCTCCTCTGCGATGCGCGCCGCGGTCAGCGACCGCCCGCTCAGCATCACGGTTCGGGCGGTGTCGCGGCGACGCTCAGACGCCAGCAGGCCAAGCGCCGAGAGCACGCCGCTGGCGCGCGGGCAGGCGATTCGCTCGATCCCGAGCTCCTCGGCGATCGCGGCCGCATGCATCGGGCCGGCGCCGCCGAAGGGCAGCAGCGCGTAGTCGCGGGGATCGACTCCGCGCTCGACGGTGACGACGCGAAGGGCTCGCACCATCTCCTGATTGGCAACGCGCACGATGCCCTCGGCTGCCTCCAGTAACTCGATCTCGAGCTCGCGGGCCAGGCGCGCGACGGCCGCCTCGGCGGCTTCGACGTCGAGCTGCATCGTCCCCGCCAACTGCGAATTGGCGCCGAGGCGGCCGAGGATCAGGTTGGCGTCGGTCACCGTCGGCTGCTCGCCGCCGCGCCCGTAACACGCGGGCCCTGGCTCGGCAGCGGCCGAGTGTGGCCCGACCCGAAGCGCCCCTCCCGAGTCACGCCAGCCGATCGACCCCCCGCCCGCGCCCACCGTGTGGACATCGACCATCGGCAACTGGATCGGTCGCCCGCCGACCTCGCGCCCGTCGGTCCTTTGCACGCGGCCGGCGTCGATCACGCAGACGTCGCAGGAGGTGCCGCCCATGTCGAAGCCGAGCGCGTTGCCGTCGCCCGACAGCTCTGCCACCAGGCCGGCTCCCACGGCGCCGCCGGCGGGGCCCGAGAGCACGCTCCAGGCGCCGGCGTGTGCTGCTTCCTCGGACGCGGCGACGCCCCCCGACGACAACATCACCGCCGGCGCCGGCAGCCCGTCGGCGCTCGCGGCCTCGCCGAGGCGGCGCAGGTAGCGACCGAGAAGGGGGGAGAGGTAGGCGTCGATGACGGTTGTCGAGCAGCGCTCGTACTCGCGAAACTGCGCCAGCACCTCGCTCGAAGCCGAAACGTGGACCCCCGGCAGCCGCTCGCGCAGGCGTGTGGCGATCGCCTCCTCGTGGCTCGGATCGAGGTACGAGAACAAGAGGCAGATCGCCACCGACTCGGCGCCGCTGCGCGCGACCTCGGCGACGAGTCGCTCGATCTCGGCATCCTCGAGCGGCTCGACGACGCCGTCGTGTCCGACTCGCTCCGCGGCCTCGATTCTCATCTGCGGACCGATCAGCGGCGCCGGCTTCGGCTCGCACAGCCGGTAGAGATGAGGCCGGTCCTGGCGGGCGACGTCGAGCAGGTCGGCGAAGCCGCGGGTGGCGATCAGAGCGGTCTTGGCACCGCGTTGCTCGAGCAGCGCGTTGGTGCCGACGGTCATGCCGTGGGCGAAGCTCTCGATCTCTGCCGGCTCAGCTCCGGCCCGCTCGAGCGCCAGCGCCACCGCGGCGAGTACGCCAGCGGACTCGGCGCCTGGCGTCGTCGGCGCCTTTGCCGTGTGCAAGGTGCTGCCGTCGAAGACGACGGCATCGGTGAACGTCCCGCCGACGTCGACTCCGAGCAGCATGGCCGCGACACTATTGCCGCGGCGCTAGACCGTAGGAGCTGCCTCCATCCGTGCCTCGAAGGCTTCGAGCGGAATCTCGGGACCGTCGAAGCTCTCTTCGAGGTGCTTATGCGACGGGCAGTAGTCGCGGGCCGGCAGTGGCTCGCGCTGACAGGGAGTGCCCTTGCGCGTATGCGCGCGGCATTGTCGCGGGATCCCATCGAGGCCGGCGCCCTCGGGCATGCGCTCCAAGAACGCCAGAGCCAGCGTGATGTTGCGATCGATCACGTTCCAGACGCGGCACTGGTCCTTGATCGCGAAGTGCATTCGCACCTCGGCGAACAACGTCCGAGCCGGGCGGGCGAAGTAACGACGGTCGTAGGTGAGGCGCCGAATCACGTCCTCACACGCATCGAGGACGAGCAGCTTGTTACGGCATTCGGTCGGATCACGATCGTCCTCGACGACTGATGAGGCGATCTCACGGTAGATCGAACGGCTGAAGCGGTACATCTCTCTCCTTACCCCCCCTGGTTCCGATCCCTGGAGCCCCCGGGACTTCCATCTGCATCCCGCCGAGGCATGAGGAGTTTCGCCAATCGGTTGTGAATGTTCAAGAGCAGTTGATTAAGCGACGGTTAACCGATCGGGGGATATTTGAATCAATCGATCGAATGACCACGCAAGGCCGACAAGGGCGCCGCGGGTCGATTTGTGGCCGAGCGTGTCCCGGCGAACTAGGTGAACCGCCGTTCTCGCTCGCTGTGGTCACTGCACTACCCACAGTTTCCGAGTTTATTCACGATCGGACGATCGGCGTACACCGGTTGTGCCGGAATGGACTAATGATTCAGATCCAGCGCTCGAGGCGGAGCTCGCCGAGCCGATCGACAACGAGGTGCGCGTGCTCGAGATCGGGATCGGGGAGCGGGAAGTCGCTGCGACGATGCACCCCGCGTGATTCGCGCCGCTCCAAGGCCGCGCGAGCGATCAGCCGGGCGAGCGGATAAGCGTCGTCGAGCAGAGGTTCCAGTCCGATCGCGTCTCGC
>JBKJXG010000296.1:0-7637 GCA_046716525.1 Solirubrobacterales bacterium | reverse complement strand
TCCATAAGAACGGTTATCGCGCGTAAAGGCGCCAATCGGACGCTGAGCCCGCCGTTTACGCCATGAGATGGGCAAGGGCTGCGCCGAACGGGTATGGGATCTGTACCGCGATGATCCGATCGCGAGGCTCGGCGACGAGCAAGCGGGCGCCGATTAGGTTCAGTTCCCGACGGCGGACCGTGACCGGCCGGCTGCCCCACGCCTGCGCTCGCGCTTGAGCGAGCGTAGGTACGGGTCGAAGTCAACTTGGATCGTGTGGCGCTTGGACGCTACATAACGCTTCGCCATCCGCCCCCGATCGCGTGTGATCGTCCGCTGCATCTCCTCTGCCGTCGGCAAAGTGGTCTTGCCCTCGATTAGATCTGCGACCCATTCCGACTGGGCTTCCGCCAGCGGCATGATCGCTCCCAGCGGCTGGCACAGGCCGATGAAGTAAAGGCCGCGGTGCTGTGGGCTGACGACGCGGCGAAACAGCGGGATCTCGTTGTCTGGCGCGGAAATCAGGCCCTGGTCGAAGAACGGGAACGTAATCTTGTAGCCGGTGCAGTAGACGACGACGTCGATCTCCTCGCTCGATCCGTCGCTGAAGCGGATCGCCTTCTCTCCCGTGAACTCGACGATGTTCGGCTTCACCGCGATATCGCCGTGGCCGAGGCGCGGCAGCAGGTCCGAGGAGACCGTCGGATGAGCCTCCGCAAGCTTGTGGTCGGGCTCTGGCAGTCCGTAATCCATCGGCTCGCCGATCGCCTGCTTGAGCCGGCGCTTGAGGGCGATGCGTACGAGCGCCACCGGCAGCCGCCCGACCACTGCATTCGTGAGCTCATCCGTCGGCTTGCCGCCGAGGTACTTGGGAACGATCCAGGCGCCGCGGCGCATCGCCAGGAAGGTCGCCTCCGCCACCCGCGATGCCTCCACCGCGATGTCGGTGGCCGAGTTGCCGATTCCCAGCACGACGACTCGCTTGCCCTCGAGGGCCTCTGGCGTCTTGTAATCGTGGACGTGCAGCTGCTCGCCGGCGAACTCTGCCTGGCCCGGAAATGCGGGCTCAGGCCAGCGCGCGTCCCAGTGGTGGCCGTTGGCGACCATCAAAGCTTCGTAGGTGGCGGCACCCTCCTGCGCCGAGTCCAGCGAGCGCCAGCGCACGTTCCAGCCGCCGCCCTCCGCCGGCTCGACCCGCGTCACCTCGGTGCGAAAGCGAATCCGGTCGCGAAAGCCGAAATGCTCGACGTAGTCGTCGAAGTACTGGGCGATCTGAAAGTGGCTTGGATAGTCGGGATAGTCCGTGGGCATGGGAAAGGTCGCATAGGCCATCGTCCGGCGTGAGGTGTTGATGTGCAGCGAGCGGTATGCCGACGACATGCCGTTGTCGTTCATGTAGCGCCAGTTGCCGCCGATCTCCGAGCCGAGCTCGAAACAGTCGAACTCGATCCCTCGCGAGTGCAGAACCTGACACGAGGCAATCCCGGAGGATCCCGCGCCGATCACGCAGACACGCCCCGCCTCGGCGTTCACCGGTCCCGCGCCTCTCTCAGTTCAAGGATGGGTCGTCGGGCATCGTGGCGATCAGCGCGAACTGCCCGCCCTTGCGCTGAAGCACGTCCCCCCAAAGGGCCAGCGGATCGTCGGGAAAGAGCTCGCTCGCCATCGGCGGCTCGACGATCCACGCGTCCTCGGAGAGCTCGGCCTCGAGCTGGCCTGCCCCCCACCCCGAGTAGCCGGCGTAGACGCGGCCGCGCCTGATCGCTTCGTCGAGCTCGTGTTCCTCGGTCTCGGCGGCGACGAAGCCGACATCGGCTGCGACGATCCACGCCGCCGCGTCGGGCCGGTTGAACTCGGCCAGGACGACGAGGGCCTGCGGTTGCACAGGACCGCCGATGAACACCGGCTCGGTATCGACGATCGGTGCCAACTCGGGGGCGACCTCGCCGACATCGGTGTCGGAAGGGCGGTTCAGGACCACTCCCATCGCCCCCTCCTCCCCATGCTCGGTGATCAGCACAACCGAACGCGCGAAGTTGGGGTCGATCAGCGCCGGAGAGGCAATCAGCAGCTTGCCTCGAAGCGACTCTTGACCGTCGGCTTCATCCATGGGCTCATTGTGACCGCTCGCTAGTCTCGGTGTTCGCATGTTGATCCGAGACGTAGGCGAACAGAGCTTCATGGCCGACGTGGTCGAGCGTTCGCGCGAGGTGCCCGTCGTCGTCGATTTCTGGGCCGAATGGTGCGGTCCCTGCCGCCAGCTCGGCCCGGCGCTCGAGGCGGCCGTGAACAAGCGCGACGGCGGTGTCGAGCTGGCCAAGGTCGATGTCGACGCCAATCAGAGCCTTGCGGCCAGCTTCGGCGTCCAGGGAATCCCCGCGGTGAAGGCCTTCCGTGACGGCCAGGTGGTCGCCGAGTTCACAGGCGCGATCGCGCCCGCACAGATCGAGCAGTTCCTCGACGGACTTGTACCCTCGCCGATCGACGCGCTCGTCGTCGCCGGCGACGAGGCATCGCTGCGTCAGGCGCTCGCCCTCGACCCGCACCACGCGGTCGCGGCAGTGGCGCTCGGGCGGCTGCTGATCGCCCGCGGTGACGCCGCCGATGCGATCGACCTGCTCGAGCCGCTTCGTGACGACTTCCTCGCCGACGGGCTCGTGGCCCGGGCGCGCCTGGCCGAGCTCGACGGCGATACCGCTCGGCAGCTGTCTGCGGCCTTTCACTCCTGGGACGAGAGCGATCACGCCACCGCGCTGGAAACGCTGCAGGACGTCTACGGGGCCGAGGACGATGTCGAGCGCCGTGACCTGATCCGGCGCGTCATGGTCGCGATCTTCACCGAGCTCGGCGCCGACCACGAACTTGCCCGCGAGCATCGCCGCCGGCTCTCCGCGGCGCTCAGCTGAGCCAGATGACAGCGGGCGCGCGAGTGCGCCGCGTCGAAATCAGCTGATGGGCGACCCGATCAACGGAGCCGATGTCCCGGTGGCCTTCATCGCCGGCCTCGTCTCGTTTCTGTCCCCTTGTGTCCTGCCGCTCGTCCCCGGCTATCTCTCGGCCGTGACGGGTGTCAGCGTCTCCGAGATCGATGACGCGGACTGGCGACGCGTGCTGGTTCCCAGCCTGCTCTTCATCGCCTCCTTCTCCAGCGTCTTCATCCTCCTCGGCCTCACGGCCACGGCCCTCGGATCGACGCTGCGAGAGAACCAGGACCTGCTCACCAACATCGGCGCAATCTTGTTGATCGTGATGGGCGCGCTGTTCATCGCTGCGACCTTCATCGACCGCCTCAACCAGGAGTGGCGGGTCGAATCACTGCTGGCCCGGGCCGGCAAGGGCGGTCCGATCGTCGCCGGAGCTGCCTTCTCGATTGCCTGGACGCCCTGCACGGGACCAGCGCTCGGCGGCATCCTCACGCTTGCTGGGATCCAGGGTGGCGCCGCCCACGGGGCGTTTCTCCTCTTCGTCTACTCGATGGGGTTGGCGCTTCCGTTTCTGCTCTCGGCAATCGCTTTCTCGCGCGCGACCACCGCCTTTGCGGTGGTCAAGCGCCACTACCGCGCGATCGTCTTCGTCGGCGGCGGCATCCTGATCGCGATGGGAGTGCTGATCCTCAACGGCGCCTTCACAGACCTCAACCGTTGGGCACAGGAGCTCACCAGAGACCTCGGCTTGAACCTCTAGACAGGCGGGACCACGGGTTCGGCGCCCACCTCCAGCGGGGTGCCGATCGCTTCCGTTTCCTCGAGCTCGTCGCCATCGCCGTCACGCGAGCAGACGATCTCGAAGCGGCCGGTGCTGATCGCCGGATCGCCGACCAATGGCAGGCCGCGAATCGCATCCCACCCGAGACGCTCGACCTCGTAGGGGTTCATCCGCACCTCCGACGCGGGCCACGGACAGGTGGCGTTGTGCTGGTCGATCGCCTTCGAGATCGCCTCGAGGTTCTTCGGCTCCGCTTGGCTCACTGAGCCGATTGTAAGCCTCAGTCGCCCTCGCGCTCGCTCGAGCGCTCGTGGTCAGCTTCGCCGTACTCGGCGTCCACTCGTTCCTCGGGCTCACCTGCCATGTGGCTCGGGTCTGGCCCGCTGTCGCCGTGCGACGCATGTTCGATCAGCTCCGCCTCGGCCTCCTCGAAGCCCTCGGCCTCGCCCTGGCCGGCCTCACGAAGTGGCGCCTGTTCGTGCTCGCGGCGCTCCTCCAGCGACTCACGCTCGTCCATCTCCTCCATCTTTCCTCCAGTTACGCGTAGGGATCCCGAGCCTAGATGACTCTCGACTCAGGATCCCCAACGCGCACGAAAGACGACGGCCTGCGATCACCTCGAGGTCAGCACCGTGCCCAGGTCGGGAAAGCCGAGCGCCTGCTTCGTGGCCGAGGTCAGGTCGAACTCACGGCTGCCCACATAGGGGCCGCGGTCGATGACGCGGGCGGCGACTTCTCTGGTGCCGTAGCGCAGGCGGAGCTTGGTTCCGCATGGCAGCGTCTTGTGCGCGACGCCGATCGTGCTCGGGGTGAGCGTTCCACCACAACCGAGGGTGTTGCCGTACAAGCCAGGTCCATACCACGAAGCCGAGGCCTTGCGATAGACCGTGATCGCTCCGGCGGACTCGCGGCTGCCGGTGGCGAATTGGTTCGTCCGCGCCCTGACCGCGACCGGATAGTTGCCGGTGCTGGGCGTCTTGTAGCTGACGCTGTACCGCCCGCCGATGCCGGCATGCGTTGCGATCTGCTTGCCGCCGATAGCTACGACGACACGGCGCTTGGCGCCGGCCGGCGTCACCTTGCCTCGAACTTCGACGGTGTGCCCGACCAGGTCGTCGCGGCCCTTGACTCGGACGCTGGTCTTCGAGCGCACCGCGATGCGCTCGGAACCCGTGTCGCGGTCGATCGTCTCAGCGGGCATCGCGGCCGGCTCGCCCGAGGCGGGCGCGGCCTGTGGCTGCGGTGTGGCTGTCAGCTCAGCGCGCCAGGAACCGCTTCGACGCGGCTCGACGCGAACCGAGTATCGGCCCGACGCGCCGGTCTTGGCCCGGGCGGCGACCTCCCAGCCCTGGGTCCTCTGAGGTCGGTACAGCACCTCGATCGGAGCATTGGCGGCACCGGGGAAGCCGCCGCGCAGGGTCACCTTCCCGCCAACCGAGACGCTGCCCTGAGTGGCGTGAATCCGAGCGTTGGTGGTCTCGGGCGCCGGCTCGGCGGCGAGTGCTGTGGTCGTGAACAGAGCGGCAAGCGGGAGCAGCGCGGCGGCTGCGATTCGCTTGCGCCGCAAGCGGAAACGTCGCATCGATTTTACCTCCTGTGTCGCTGCCTACGGGGTTAGCTGTCGGGCTCGCAGGCACCGGACGCTCCGGCGCGCGCTTCAGGCGGATCACCGCCCGATTCGCCCCTCAGCCGGCTCTGGTGACTTTCGTCAGGCCGGCGACCGCGTTCATGCGGTTGGTTTGGGTCCCCCGCTCGCCCCGGCTTCGTTCATTGGGGCGACTCGGCACGTGGATTTGGTCAACTGATGGTCCGTTCAAGCTAGAGACGAACACACGTTCTGTATGTGACTCGGGTCACACATGGGTCATCGCTGTAGAAGCCGAGATACGCCTGTAGGCCGTTTGGGGGATCTTTCGGAACGCTTCGTGTCTTGGCGTGGGATCGCCGGTCATACTCGGGTCGTGCGGCTGATCCCCACAAGCCTTCAGAAGGTCTTGGCAGGCCTGCGAAGCAACCTCTCCAGCAAGGCCGAGGACGCCCACCGCGACCGTGACGAGGCCGACAGGAGAAACAAGCATGAGGATAAGACCTACGCGGCGGGCGAAGCTCACGCCTACGGTGAGGCCGAGGAGGTCGTCCGCGACGCTCAGCGCGAAGCCGAGTAGCTAGCCGTCCCACACATGGTCCTTCTCTGTAGAAGCGATTCATTCATCATGTGGTCGTGCCTCAGGTGTAGCCATCCCGGTCCGGCGTTTCTGGTCAACCGGGCGAACATCCGGCGCGGCAAGGGCAGCTGCCCCGGCATGCGGGCAAGCTGAGTTTGCGGCGGTACGGTGCTAACGCTTCTGAGAAGATCCGCCCATGGCCACTGATCGCCTCTCCGGCCTCGACTCGTCGTTCTTGCACCTGGAGCGCGGCCCGGCGCACATGCACGTCGCCTCGACCACCGTCTTCGAGGGGCCCACGCCTGCATATGACGAGTTTCGCGATCACATCGCGACCCGGCTTCACCTCGTACCCCGATTTCGCCAGAAGCTGCGCATGGTGCCCTTCGGGCAAGGGAGGCCGAAATGGGTCGACGATCCGCAGTTCAACCTCACCTACCACCTGCGCCACACGGCGCTGCCGGCCCCCGGAAGCGAGGAGCAGCTGCAGATCCTCGCGGCGCGGATCTTCTCGCAACGGCTCGATCGCTCGAAGCCGCTGTGGGAGATCTGGCTCGTCGACGGCGTCGAGGACGACCGCTTTGCGATCGTCGCCAAGACGCATCACTGCTTGGTCGACGGCGTCTCCGGGGTCGACATTACGACGGTGCTGTTCGACCCCGCTGCCGACACTGAGCCTCTCGACGCGCCCCAGCCTTGGGTCGCCCGCCCTGAGCCGAGCGAGGCGCAGGTGCTGGCCGAGGCGATGATCGAGCGCGCGACGCAGCCGGCGGAGGTCATTCGTGGCGCCCGGGCGGTGTTCCGTGCGCCGCGGATGGCGGCGCGGGCCGTGGTCGACAGCCTCGAGGCAGCGGGGACGTTCGCCCGCGCCGGAGTCGGTGCCCCCTCCTCCCCGTTCAACGTCGAGATCGGTCCCTATCGGCGCTTTACCTGGGTGCGGACGAGCCTCGCCGACCTGAAGCGGGTGAAGAACGTCGTCGGCGGCACCGTCAACGATGTCGTCCTGGCAGCGGTTGCCGGCGCCGTCGGCCGCTACATGCGAGGCCACGGCTTCGCCACCCACGACCTCGAGCTGCGCGCGATGGTGCCGATCAGCGTTCGCGACCCCGACGAGCGCGGTGCGCTGGGCAACCGGGTTTCTTCGTACATGGCGCCGTTGCCGATCGGGATCGAAGATCCTGCCGCGCGCCTGCGCCGCGTCAGTGAGTCGATGGGTGACCTGAAGCAGTCAAAGCAGGCAGTGGGCGCGACCTTGATGACCGAGCTCGCCGACTTCGCGCCGCCGACAATCGCAAATCAGGCCGCACGCCTGCAGTCGCGCCAGCGCTTTTTCAACCTGGTCGTCACCAACGTCCCCGGGCCGCAGTTCCCTCTCTTTCTCATGGGCAGGCGGTTGCAGTCGGTGTTCCCAATGGTGCCGCTGGCCAAGCGACAGGCGGTGTGCTTCGGGATCATGAGCTACGACGGCGAGGTCAACTTCGGCCTGATCGGCGACTACGACGCGCTCACCGACCTCGATGCGCTCGCCGCCGACCTCGAGGCCTCACTGGCCGAGCTCGGCAGCCTCGCGCCTCCCGAAAAGTCGACCAACCGGCGCAGAAAAGCGTCGTTGAAACCGTCAGTGGGCTGAACATCCTCCTTTAGGAGGACCCTTCGACCGCGCCAATGGGTAAATTTGCGGTCGAACAGGAAGCTTCTCCGGCATCGGAGGGGACTCGTCCGTAGGCCAGGGGGGTCTGGCCTCGAGAAAGGAACATCGTTTTGAAGAAGGCAGCAATGCTGGTCGCG
>JBKJXG010000295.1:0-2551 GCA_046716525.1 Solirubrobacterales bacterium | reverse complement strand
CTATGTCACCCACGGCAAGCCCGCCCTCCTGCAAGAGGAGGTCGGGCTCACCGGCCCGGCCGTGGCCGAGCAGATCATGAGCGCTCTCGGCGCGCTCGAGACGCTCAGCCCGCTGAGCTCGAGCTTGACAAGCTCCAAGCCCGGCACCTAGTCTGCAGCGCAGCGAAGACAAACCTGGGGGGCTGACCAGGGAGGTCGTTTTGAGACAGGGCCGGCGTGTCATCGGATTGGCAATCGGATTCTGTGCCCTGCTGTGCACGCTGGGTTTCGCGGCGAGCGGCGCAAGCGCCTCTTCGCTGAACGCCTACGAGGTATCGGTCGAGGACGGGACCGCGCTGGAGACGCTCGCCTTGGAGGGCTTCGACGTGATCGAGGGCCGGGTCGGCCAGAGCCTCGAGATCATCGCCACGCGCGATCAGGTCGCCGCGCTCGAGAAGCTCGACCTCGACCCCGAGCTGAAGCGCGTCGACGGCCTCACCGCCCGCGAATACGCTGCCGAGGCCGTTCAGCCCGATGGCTCCTACAGGGTGTACCGCCCTTATTTCGACGACACCTGCACCCCGACCACCTGCTACGTCGGCCATAACGCGAGTGGCAACCCCCGCCCGACCCTCTACGAGGAGATGATGCGACTGGCCGACGAGAACCCCGGCATCGTCAAGGCGGTGGAGATCGGCAGATCGGTCAACGACGTGCCGATCCTCGCCCTACGAGTAACCCGCGACGCGCGCGAGCCCTCCAATCCCGATGGGTCGAGGCCGGCCGTCTTCTACAACGCTGCACAGCACGCACGCGAATGGATCACCCCCGAGATGATCCGGCGCCTCGCCCACCTCTACATCGATAACTACGGCCGCAGCGGAGATGCCCTCGGCACCGACGGCCAGCCGGTCACAGACAATCAGGGCAACCCGATCCAATCCTCGGTGCTGACGCGGCTGATCAACACCCGCGAGCTCTGGTTCGTCCTCGTCGCCAACCCCGACGGCTATGACTTCACCTTCACTCCCGGCAATCGCCTCTGGCGCAAGAACCTGCGTGAGATCAACGGTGAGCCCGGAATTCAGACCGGCGACGGTGTCGACCCGAACCGCAATTTTCCAACGTTCTGGAACTACGACGACGAGGGCTCCTCGTCTGACCCGACAGACGAGACGTACCGGGGACCAGCACCCGCATCCGAGCCCGAGACGCGGGCGCTCGACAGCTTCGTCGGCCGGGTCGGCTTCGAGTTCATGGTCAACTGGCACTCTGCAGCCGAGCTGCTGCTCTACGGCCATGGGTTCCAGGTTCAGACCGATGCCCCCGACGACGCGATCTACCGCGCGCTGTCGGGGACAGACATCGACCCGGCGATTCCGGGCCGAGCGCCCGGAGCGCCCTTTCCCTACGACCCGGACCTCTCTTCGGAGCTCTACACGACCAACGGTGAGACCACCGAGCACGTCCACCAGGCGCACGAAACGCTCGCCTGGACCCCGGAGATGGACCTTGCCGACCCCGATCGCGGTGGCGGCGCCAGTGGCTTCGAGTTCCAGGACTCCACTCGCGACCTCCAGGACGCGTTCGAGAAGAACGTCCCGTTCGCGCTCGACGTAGCCGAGTCGGCCGACGATCCTGCCAACCCCGAGTCGCACCTGGGCCGTGAGACCTCGCCCTTCGAGATCCAGCCGTTCTCGGTCTCCTACGGCGATCCGCAGACCGTTTCCGTCAACGCCCAGCGCCAGCTCGGCGACGTCACCCTGCACTGGAGCGTCAACGGCGGACCGGAGCAGAGCGCGGCCACTTCGTCGTGGCAGGGCGGCGAGCGCTACGGCGGCCTCCAAGACGTCTACTACCACGAGCTTCGTGGCGAGGTCACGGGGACGGCCCCGGGCGACAACGTCCGCGTCTGGTTCGCGGGCGGCGGTGAGCGCTCACAGGCGTTCACGTACTCCGTGCGCTCGGATTCCGGCAGCCGCGTGCTCGTACTCGCCGCCGAGGACAACTCGGGCGAGAGCGAAACCCCCGAGTATCCGAGCGCGGCGGGCCCCTTCTTCCTCAGCTACTACGCAGACGCCCTGGCGGCGAACGGGGTCGGCTACGACGTTTACGACGTGGACGCCGAGGGTCGCAACGCACCCGATCCGCTCGGCGTCCTCAGCCACTACGACGCCGTCGTCTGGTACACCGGCAACGATCTGCTCACCCGTGAGCCCGGCCAGGGGCCAGGCACCGGTGTCGCGCGTCTGGCGAACGAGATGGTCGTCAATGTTCGCGACTTCCTCAACGAGGGCGGCAAGCTGCTCTACACCGGCCAGTACGCGGCGACCGCGCAGCTGAACGCGTTCGCCTTCAACGTCGAGGGCGAGCCGCCGTTCTGCGATACGGCCCGCGAGGCGGCGTGCATCCCGCTCTCCAACGATTTCCTGCAGTACTACCTGGGGGCGTTCCAGTTCGTGGACGCCGCGGGGGCGCCGTTCGGCGGCGGCGACAAGGACGCGGTCTCCGCCCTGAACTTCCGCTTCTCCGGCGGTGAGTACGGCTCGACCGAGTTCTCGCTCAACGGCGC
>JBKJXG010000294.1:0-2579 GCA_046716525.1 Solirubrobacterales bacterium | reverse complement strand
GAGCATGAGGCCGGCGAGCGCAGCGAGCCCGACGATCAAGACGGCCGGAGTTCCGATCGGCGTGCCCTCGGAGATCGCCTCCTGGGAGAAGCTCAAGGTTGGATCTCCGCGCTGGAGCGCGAACTCGATCTGGTCGAGCCGCGACGAGAACTCGGCGCGTGTCGCTTGGTCGGCTGCCGGGAGCCCGTCCAGACGCGCCTGGAGCTGGTCGATCCGTATCTGGCCCACACGGCGAAGCTCATCCGAGCGCACCTCCAGGGACGAACGCACGAACACGTTCGCCACCTCGACGGCCTCGTCGGGATCGCCGGCGGTCGCGGTGACGACGAGCAGGTCGCTGTCGCCTTGAGGTTCTACCTCGGTCGCATCGAGAACCCGATCGGCCGTCCAGTCGCCGCCGAGGGTCTCCGCCGCAAGATCGGCCGCGACCTGTGAGTCGACCAGCGAGACCGCGGTCTGGATCGTCCGCGCCGGGTCTCCGGTGTCGGCCTTGATCACCGGCAGGCCGACGAAGGTTGGATCGTCTGGAGGAACCGGCACGACCAGTACCTGGGCCGTCGCCTCGTATTGCGGCGCCCGGATCAAGATCACGCCGACGCTCGCAGCAACCGCCGCAA
The DNA here is from genome assembly GCA_046716525.1 of Solirubrobacterales bacterium. Classification (GTDB taxonomy): domain Bacteria; phylum Actinomycetota; class Thermoleophilia; order Solirubrobacterales; family 70-9; genus WHSW01. The sequence goes on along the minus strand of JBKJXG010000294.1, from coordinate 1,962 downwards.
GCGTGATCAGGGCAACGAGGAGCCTGTGCGCTCTAATCGCGTTCAGGTAGGCGCCGAGCGCGCCCTCCGCTGGCTCAGACATGAGCGTGTGGTCAGGGCGGGAATTCAACGGCAGGCAGTCTAGACATAGCTTCTCTACACCGAGGCTGGCTGTGCACGTCGGCTTGCAGCGGCAAGCAGCGCCGGGCCCAGCGCGAGCAGCAGCCACAAGCGTTGGTCGAGAGCCGCCGACAAGAACATCCCCGCGGCGAGGATGCTGATGGTGGCGACCAAGACCGCAAGCGCGAGCGTCTCGAATGCAAGCTCGCCGCGCGCATTGAAGCGGTTGGCGGCGAGCTTTGTCGCGCGCAGGCAGCCGACGATCAAGGCAAGGTAGAGGGCGAGGCCAATGACACCATTCTCGGCGTAGAGCTGCAGATAGGTGTTATGAACGAAGTGCGGCTGATCGACGATCTGGTCAGCCCGCTCAATCTGGCCGGGTTGCTGGAGGTAGTCGGCGGAGTGGACGAGGAAGTTGTTCAGCCCGACGCCGAGGATCGGCGAATCCTCGCCCATTCGCCAGGCCACCGTCCAAAGGTCCGAGCGGCCCCCGTCCTCGTTGAACGTCGTGACACGCTCCCAGAGGCCCGGAGCGTTGGCGAAGGTGAGCGCCGCCACGCCCAGGGCAACGGCTGTCACCGCCGCGACGTTGATGCGCTGTCGTCGGAAGACGACCAGGGCGGCGAGGATCGTCACGCCGGCCGCAAGCGCACCCCCGCGTGAAGCGCTGCCCACCAGCCCCGTGATCAGGACGACGATCGCAGCGACGAGGAGCGCGCGCACGAGCGCGGAACGCGAGACGGTCAGCAGGCCGCCGGCGATCACGGTGGCAGCGACGACGCTCGCGGCGAGGAAGTTCGGGTCACCTGCTCCGCCTGCGAGCCTCGCTCCGCCGTCCACCGGACCGGTCAGGCTGCCGTCGAATGCGCCGATCGCTACCGATAGCACCGCTCCGCCGACAAAAGCGAAGAGCACCGTGCGGATCGCGCGCGTCGTGGTCAGGGTGGTCATGACGATGAGCAGGAGTAGGCCGAGCGCGTACCAGTGCCAGAGATCGTCGATGGCCAGACCCGCGTCGTCGGCCCAGCCGACCGAGAGCGAGAGCCAGACGAGCAAGCCGGTCAAGACCGCGAGCAGGCGACGGTGCCTGCTGAGGATCTCCTTGATGATCTCCCCGCGGGAGCGAAGGGTTCCGAACCATGAAGCCGCGATCAGGATGCCCGCTACCTCGCCCCCCAGATTGAGCGCGGGAATGCCTTGGAGGAAGGTCAGAGGAACCCACATCGCCAGGGCCAGCGGCAGGTTGATGAACACCAGCGGCACGTAGCAGAGCGCGATCAGGACCGTGGTACCCACCGGAACGTCCGCTGCCAGGGCAACTCCGACCAGTAACGCCGAGGAGACGCCGCCTGCAGCGAGCACCACGGCGAGGTCAGGACGCGCGCGCGGCTCCTGCACGCCGGGCCCCGCCGTCAGCGGCTCGAGACGACGCGGCGGGTTCACAGCCAGCAGTGTAGTTCCCCCGGCACCACGACCTACCATGCCGTCGCATGGCTGAGGAACGAGGTGGCGCAACAGGCTCCGAGGCCGGGGGCGCCGTCGCCCGCACTCAGGTCCGCGGCTCGAGCGTGCTCCTCAGCGGCCAGGCGTTCGCCCTGGTGGTGAACCTCGTAACCCAGATCTTGATCATCCGCTATCTCTCGCGGTCAGGCTACGGCGCGTTCGCGTACGTGCTCTCGGTGGTCGCAATCGCCCAGGTGGTCGCCGCCTTCGGCCTCAGTCGCGGCGTCAGTCGCTTCATCCCGATCTATGAAGAGCGCGCGGACCTTGCCAAGGCGGCGGGAACACTGGTCTTCGCCTTCGCCACCGTACTCGCGCTCGGGCTCGCGGTAACCATCGGAGTAATCGCGCTGCGCGGCTTCG
>JBKJXG010000293.1:0-13069 GCA_046716525.1 Solirubrobacterales bacterium | reverse complement strand
CGTCGGGACTCCGAGCGCCTCGAGTCGCCGCACGCCTTCGATCAGCGGGCCGGCAAAGCTCGTCGCCTCGCCGGGGCCGGCGTCGACGACACGCTGGAAGGCGTTGACGTCGACGCCGCCGCTGAAGATGTCACCGCCGGCGCGCCAAACCAAGGCCCGAGCGGCCGAGGCCTCGGCCTCGTCCAGCGCCTTCATCAACTCTTCAAAGGCGGTATCGGTGAACAGGTTCAGAGGGGCGTTCGAGAGCTCGACGACGCCGACGTCGCCCTCGAGCGAGAAGCGAATCGTTCGCTCAGCCATCGGCGCCCGCTCGGATCTGATCGGCGACCGCCGCGACCTCTTCGGCGTCGGCGAGGACCGGTCGCCAAGGAAGCTCGAGCGGATCGTCCTCATAGCGCGGAATCACGTGGATGTGAAAATGAAAAACCGTCTGCCACGCAGCGGGCCGGCAGGCGTTGATCAGGTTGAAGCCATCCGGTTCGAGAGTCCCCTCCATGCGCGCCGCGAGCCTGCGCGCCGCAAGCGTCGTCCGCTCGAGGTCCTCGTCGGAGATCGCGATCAGGTCGGCCGCGTGCGTGCGCGGGATCACGAGCGCATGACCCCGCGTCGCCGGGTTGATGTCCATGAAGGCGACCGTGTGCTCGTCGGAATCGACGATCTGCGCCGGCAACTCGCCGGCGACGATCGCGCAGAAGATGCAGTCGCCCACGGCCGCAGCCTAATGGCTTTCGGCAGATTGCCTGACGGCCTCGGCGGCTGCACGAGCGACCCGAATCGCGTCCTCGCGTGAGCTCACCTCGCCCGCGAACACCGCTGCTTCGACCTCGTCGAGCAACCTCCCGAGCTCGGGCCCGGGCTCGATCCCGACGGCCACCGCGAGCTCGTCACCTGGCAAAGGCACGCTCGGGCGGCCGTGGTCATGCCAGTTCAAAGCCTCCGGCAGCACCTCGCGGGCAAGCTCGAGATGCGCCTCGATCATCTCCGAGGTCGCCGTTGGGCCGCTGCCACGAGCCGAGAGCCGGTCGGCGACGGTGAGCAGGGTGACGTCCGCCGCCACGGGCTCGGTCAGGCGAAGGTAGTCATACAGGCGCCGGCGCGAAAGCGGGCGCTGCGCCGTCATGAACCCGAGGTGCAGATGATGGCGCGTCAATGCCTCGAGATGGCGAGAGAGCGTTCTGCTCGTCTTCAGGCGCGCGCACGCGCCGCGCACGACCGCGGCACCCTCCCGGTCGTGGCCGAGAAACGAGACGAGCCCACCCTCGTGCTCCTCGCGTGTCGCCGGCTTGCCGCTGTCGTGAAACAGGGCTCCGAAGCGCAGCGCGCCGCCTCGCGTGAGCTCGTCGGCGAGCGGCTCGGCGAGCAGCGCGCGCACAGCGTCGGCCGACTCGCCGACGTAGCGGTCGAGCTCGGCCTCGAGATCGAGCAGCTTCGCCAGGACCTCGAGTGTGTGGCCATGAACGTCGAGGTGGTGGTTTCGATTCTGGCCGACGCCGCGGAGCGCGGCGAGCTCGGGAAGCACCGCGGAGGTTGCGTCCAGTTCATCGAGCAGGCTGAGGCCGGCCATGGGCGCCGAACCGGTGACGAGCAGCCTCAGTTCGGCGAATTGACGCTCGCCTGCGGTCTCCGGCACCCGCGCCGCCGAGGCGCGAGCGAACGCCACGGTCTCGGCCTCGAGCTCGAGGCCGAGCTCGGCGGCGAGGCGTGCCGCGCGCAGCACCCGCAGCGGATCGTCGCTGAAGCTCTCGGTGCTGACGGCGCGCAACACGCCCGCTTCGAGGTCGGCGACGCCCGCATAGGGGTGGAGGACCGCGCGATCGCCATCGTCGAGGACGACGGCGATCGCGTTCACGGTGAAATCGCGCCGTCCGAGATCGAGCTCGATCGTCTCGCCACGAAGCCGCGAGACATCGGCGTGCCAGGAACGGTCTGGCGCCAACGCGCGCCAGGTCCCGCACTCCGCCGAGAGCTCGAAGGCGACGCCACCGCAGGCGGCGGCGATACGGCGCGCGGCGGCGGGTGCGTCGGCCGCCACCGCGAGGTCGAGGTCGACGATCTCGCGACCGCCGATCGCGTCGCGGACGGCGCCACCGACGATCCAGGCAGCGTGCTCGCCACCCGCCAGCGCCTCGTTGGCGACGACGACCGGTTGCGCCCTCAAGAAAAGCGCAGCGGAAAGGCCTTCGGCGCTCATTCCGCCCCGCCCACGTAATCGCGCGGCACCCGCGCGGAGATCCCGCAGCTGATCTCGTAGTTGATCGTGTCGAGGCGCCGGGCGAGCTCCTCGCAGAGCACGCGCTCGCCCCCCTGCCGGCCGATCAGCACTGCGGCGGCGCCAGGTTCGACCGCAGACGCGTGCCCGAGGTCGACGGTGATGTTGTCCATCGAGACGGTGCCGACGAGCGGCCACCGCCGTCCCGCGACGAGGACCTCCGCGTTGTTGGAGAGCCCGCGGCGAACTCCGTCGCCGTAGCCGATTGGCACGACGCCAACCGACGTCGGCTCGGTCGCGATCCACTGCCGTCCGTAGCCCGCACTTGCCCCGGCCTCGAAACGCTTGACGTCGGCGACATAGGAGTGCAGCTCGAGCGCCGGCTCGAGCTGCCAGGCAGCCGGGTCGACCCCGAAAGGATCGAGGCCGTAGATGGCGACGCCGCAGCGCACCATGTCGAGGTGTGACGCCTCGAGGCGAAGCGTCGCGGCGCTGTTGGCGGCGTGCAAGATCAGCCCCTCGAACTCGTCTCGAAGCGGCAGCGCGAGCTCGGTGAACCGTGTCAGCTGCTCCTCGAGGAAGCTGGCATCGTCTGCGTCGGCTGTGGCGAAGTGAGTCCAGAGGCCGGCAAGCTCGACAGCATCGCTTGCCGCAGCGAGGCGCACCAGACTTTCCACCGCATGGCCATCGCGTTCGCCGAGACGGCCCATGCCGGTGTCGTACTTGACATGCACCCGCGGGCGCACGCCAAGCGCCGTGGCACGAGCCGCGACCAACTCGAAGAAGCCCTGGCGCCAGACGGAGATTTCCGCCCCGGCCTCGAGTGCCGTCTCGAGCTCGGCCGGCGTCAACGCGCCGAGGACGAGCAGGCGCGCACCGGGCAACCCCGCCCTCAGCTCGGTCGCCTCGGCGGCGGCGGCCACTGCGAGCTGCCCAGCCCCGCCGGCGAGCGCCGCCCGGCCGCATTCGACCGCACCGTGGCCGTAGCCGTCGGCCTTGACCACGGCGCATAGCGTGGCCCCATCGGCCAAGGCGGCCTCCAGCCTCGCGCAGTTGCGCTCGACGGCGCCGACGTCGACGATCGCGGTTGCGCGAGCAACCGCTTCGGCGCTCACCGCGACGCTCCGCGATCGAAGACCAGCCCGGCGGCGACGGCATCGACCACATCGCTCGCGATCACCGACTCAGCGGCCCCGATGCGCTCGGCGGCGATTCGTCCCGCACGAGCGTGCGCGAATACCCCGGCGGCGGCTGCCGGGCGTGGATCGAGGCCGCGGGCGAGCAGCGCCGCGATCACCCCGCTGAGCACATCCCCGGTGCCGGCGGTCGCCAACGCCGGGCTCGAAAGCGTGTTGACCATCGGCCGCTGGCCGGGAGCGGCGACGATCGTGTCGTCGCCCTTGAGCACGACCACCGCCTGCGCCAGCCGGCTGGCCTTCTGCGCGCACGCCAAGCGGCCGCGGGAGACGGTCTCGGAGTTCGCCTCGAGCAGACGGCCGAGCTCACCGGCATGCGGGGTGAGCACGGTCGGCAGCTCTCTCGACGCGAGCAACTCGAGCTTGCCCGCGAGCGCGTTGAGGCCGTCGGCGTCGATCAGCAGCGGTGCCTCGATCCTGGCCACCACAGCGGCGACGAGCTCCGCCGTCGGCGCAGCTTTGCCGAGCCCGGGGCCGACGATCACCGCCGCCGCGCCTTTGCAGGCGGCGAGGATGCGCTCGGCCGCGGCCGGCACCAGGGCGCCGCCGTCGCTCTCACACCCGATCGACATCACCTCGGTCAGCTTCGCCTCGAAGATCGGCTCCAGCTCGTCGGGCACGGCGACCGTGGCGTACCCGGCGCCGGCGCGGATCGTTGCCGAGGCGGCAAGGCACACCGCTCCTGTGAGACCGCGAGAGCCGCCTGCGATCAGCACCTGGCCCGAGCTGAACTTGGTCGAGCCCGCGCCACGGCGAGGGGCGAGCTCCAGTACCCGCTCGCCGATCGCGCCTCCGGCCGGTTCGGAAGGCGACCCGTCGGGGATGCCGATCGCGGCGACGCGAAGCTCGCCTGTCGCCTGCTTGCCAGGAGCGATGCGGTGGCCGAGCTTGGGACCGTGAAAGGAGACGGTGACATCGGCGCGAACCGCTACACCCTCGATCTCCCCACTCGAAGCATCGACGCCCGAGGCGATGTCGGCCGCGACGACGGGCGCGCCGGAGGCGTTGATCGCCGCGATCGCCGTGGCGGCGGGCTCACGCGGGGCGCCCTCGAAGCCGGTGCCGAAGATCGCGTCGACGATCGCGCCGGATCCGGCCAACGCCGCTTCGACGCCGGCCGCATCAACCTCGATCACCGAGCCGCTGAAGCGCGCGAAGTTGACCTCGGCATCGGGGGAGAGCTCATCCGCGGGCCACAGCAGCAAGATCTCGGCCTCGAGGCCGGTCGCCGCCAGGTGACGAGCGGCGACGAGCCCGTCACCGCCGTTGTTGCCCTTGCCGCAGACGATTCTCACCGGTCCCTGCCCGGACGCTTGCACGGCCGCCTCGGCGAGGGCGCGACCCGCCGCCTCCATCAGCTCCAGCGACGGGGTCTTTCGCTCCTCGATCGCCCAGGCATCGACCGCGCGCATCGTCTCCGCGTCATGGAGGGGTGAGAGCCAGGGCTCCATGCCCTAAGGCTGACAGCTAATGGCGGACAGCTGAGGGCGAGCTGATGACCACGGCGGTGGCGATCTCGCGCGAGTGTGAGAGCGAGACCGCAAGCTCGACACCCTGGCGACGGGCGAGATCGAGGGCGCTGCCGTGAAGGCGAAGGCTCGGAGCCGAGTCGCCTCCTCCCTCCACCTCGATCTCGTGCAGGCGTAGCCCGCCGAGCCCGAGCGCCTTCAATGCAGCCTCCTTGGCGGCGAAGCGAACCGCGAGGTGGCGACCCGGCCGGCGCCGCGCCGAGGCAAAGGCGATCTCGGACTCGCTGAAAACGCGGCGGGCGAGGCCCGGCCGGCGCTCGAGCGCCTGCTCCAAACGCTCGATCTCGAGTACGTCGATGCCGATGCCCGTCTTCATCCCGTGCGCCCCGGCCTACTCGACCGTGACCGTCTTGGCGAGGTTGCGCGGCTGATCGACGTTGAGCCCGTTGAGCCTCGCGATGTAATAGGCCAGCAGCTGCAGCGGCAGGACCGCGAGGATCGGCTGCAGGATCCAATCGGTGCTGGGGACGAACAGGGTCTGGTCGCAGGCCTCGGCTACCTCCGAAGCACCCTCGGTGGCGACGGCGATGACGTCGGCGCCGCGAGCGCGCACCTCGGAAACGTTCGACAGGACCTTCTCCAAGACCGGGCTGTTGGTGGCCACCGCGACCACCGGGGTGTTCTCGTCGAGCAGCGCGATCGGGCCGTGCTTCATCTCGCCGGCGGCGTAGGCGTCGGTCGGATGTAGGAGATCTCCTTCAACTTCAGCGCTCCTTCGAGGCACACCGGGAGGCCGATGTTGCGACCCAGGTAGAGAAAGAACTTGCGCTCGTGGTGACTGCGCGCGATCGCCCGGACGCGGCCATCGATGCCGGTGATCGTCTCCTGGATCAAATGCGGCAGCGTCTTCATCTCGCTGATCAGCTCGGCGGTGCGCGACGCCTCCATCGAACCGCGCTCCTGTGCCAGCCAGAGCCCGAGCAAGTACATCGCTGCCACCTGGCTGGTGAAGGTCTTGGTCGCGGCAACCCCGATCTCGATCCCGGCGCGTGTGTAGAGCACGGTGTCGGCATCGCGGGTCGCCTGACTGCCCATGACGGTGGTCACGGCCATCACCGTGGCGCCACGCTCGCGGGCGAGACGCATCGCCGCCAGGGTGTCGGCGGTCTCGCCTGACTGGGTTATGCCGATGACGAGGTCGTCGGCGCTGACCACCGGGTCGCGGTAGCGGTACTCGGAGGCGACATCCATCTCGACCGGCACTCGTGCCCACTGCTCGATCGCGTAGCGACCGACGAGGCCGGCGTGGTAGGACGTGCCACAGGCGACGATGACGATTCGCCGCAGACGCTTGACCAGTTCAGGGTCGAGCTCGAGCTGGGAGAGATCGACGTGGTCGGCAGCGGAGAGCCGGTCGGCGATCGTTTCGGCGACGGCATCGGGTTGCTCGTGGATCTCCTTCATCATGAAAGTCGAGTGGCCGGCCTTCTCGGCCGCCTCCTCGTCCCATGTGACCTCCTCGATCTCGCGCTCGACCGCGGTCCCGTCGGCCTGCACGATCCTCGCCTCGCCGCCGGTGACGGTGACGATCTCGCCATTCTTGAGCCCGAGCACGTGACGGGTCTCGGCCAGGAAGGCGGGAATAGCGGAGGCGACGAAGCTCTCCTCCGCGCCGAGGCCGACGATCAGCGGACACTCCTGACGGGCCGCTACGAGCACGTCGGGATGGCCGGCGTGCATGGCGACGAAGGCGTAATGACCGCGGAGGTCGGCGAAGGCGTCGCGTACCGCATCCGTGAGATCGCCGTCGTAGTGGCGTTCGATCAGGTGGGCGACGATCTCGGCGTCGGTTTCCGAACTGAAGATGTGCCCGTCTGCGGCCAGGGCTTGGCGCAACGCGGAGTGGTTCTCGACGATGCCGTTGAGGACGATCTGGATGCTGCCTGAGCAGTCGCCGTGCGGATGGGCGTTCTCCTCGGTGACGCGCCCATGGGTCGCCCACCGCGTGTGGCCGAGGCCGATCGTCGCCGGCGGGGCGGCGACTGCAACGGCCCCCGACTCACGCTCCGTGATCGGCCGATCGGCATCGAGCCCCACCGCGGCACGCAGGTTGGCGAGGTTGCCGACGGCGCGCACGGTGTCGATCTCGCCGTCGGCGAGCAGCGAGATGCCTGCCGAGTATTAGCCGCGTTACTCGAGCTTCTCGAGCCCGTCAACGAGCAGGTCCCGGCAGGGACGGTTGCCGACATATCCGACGATTCCGCACATGAGTGAGGATCCAGGGTAGTGCGTGGTCGCGCAGCCGACGCTCAGCCGAGCTCGGCGCGGACCAAGTCCACCAAGCGCCGGCAGACCTCGTCCGCCTCCGCCTGCTGGGGGGCCTCGACCATCACCCGTACCAGCGGCTCGGTGCCGGAAGAACGCACGAGAACACGACCCCGGCCCTCGAGCCGGGCTTGCTCACGCTCAACCGCGTCCCAGAGCCTCGTGGCAGCGCCGATCGCGTCGCGTGCGGCGACGGTGACGTTGACCAACACTTGGGGCACCTTCGTCATCGGCTCGACTTCGGCGAGGGAACGGCCAGCGAGAGCCGAGATCGCCAGCAGGGCGGCAGCGATGCCGTCGCCCGTGGGCGCGAACTGCGTCCAGATCAGGTGACCGGACTGCTCGCCACCGAAGCTCCAGCCACGACGCTCGAGCTCGGCGCTAACGCTGCGATCGCCGACAGGCGTCGTCGCGACCTCGATCCCAGCCTCGCGCATGGCCCCGTGAAAGCCGTAGTTGGTCATCACCGTGACGGCGACGCCGCCAGCCAAACGCTCGTGCGCCGAGAGATGACGAGCGATCAGCGCGAGCAATTCGTCGCCGTCGCGAATCTGGCCACTGCCGTCGACGGCGACGACGCGGTCTGCGTCGCCGTCGAAGGCAAAGCCGAGGTCGGCGGAGGTTTCTCTGACCCGTGTCGCCAAGGCGTCGGGATGAGTCGAGCCACAGCCCTCGTTGATGTTGCGCCCGTCGGGCTCGGCGGCGATCACGTCGACCGTCGCGCCGAGTCGCTCGAAGATCGCCGGGGCGGCCTCGAAGGCAGCACCATTGGCGCAGTCGAGGACGACGTCGATGCCTTCGAGATCGAGGCGAAAGCAGCTTTGGAGCTCACGGATGTAGTCGTCGAGCGAACCCTCGAGGCGGCGCACCCGCCCTGCGCCGCCCGCCGGACTCGAAGCCGCCACGTTTCTCTTCTCGATGATCGCGGCAACGCCGGCTTCGATCCTCGCCTCTTGCGCATCGTCGAGCTTGCGCCCGTCCCCGCCGAAGAACTTGATCCCGTTGTCGCGCCACGGGTTATGCGACGCCGAGATCACGATCGCGAGATCGAGGCCGAGACGGCGCACGAGCACGGAAGCGGCGGGCGTGGGCAACACCCCGGCGAGCAGCACGTCGCCTCCGGCAGCGGCGATGCCATCGGCCAGCGCCGCCTCGAGCATCGGACCGGACTCGCGCGTATCGCGAACGATCAAGACCTGTGGGCGCGCCGCGGACGACTCGCGTGTCGCCGCGCTGCCGAGAGCCGCGGCGAGCTCGGTGGTGAGCAACTCCCCCGCGACACCCCGGACACCATCTGTTCCGAAGAGCTTCTTGACCAAGAGAGGTTGCGGAGTGGTCAGCGCTTCGAGAACTGCGGCCGCTTGCGCGCCTTCTTCAGGCCCGCCTTGCGGCGTTCCTTCTTGCGTGCGTCGCGGGTCAGCAGCCCACGGCGCTTGAGCTCGGGGCGAAGCTCCGGGTCGATGTCGCAGAGGCCGCGGGCGATGCCGTGACGCACCGCTGCGGCCTGGCCGGAGATGCCGCCGCCGTGGACTCGGACGAAGACGTCGACGTGGGACTCATATCCGGCGGTGACCAGTGACTGGCGAGCGATCGTCTGCAGGTAAGCGCGCGGGAAGTGACGCTCCAGGGAGTGGCCGTTGACCTCGAACTCGCCGCTGCCGGAGCGCAGGATGACGCGGGCGATTGCGCTCTTGCGCTTGCCCGTTGCCTGGATCTGGGCGTCCTTTGCGAGCTCGACGCGGGGACCGGTGCGCGCAACCGGCTCGTTCACCGCGGCCGCGAGTGCCTCGAGGCGAGCGCGCTCCTCCTCCTCGGCTTCGAGGCGAGCGCGCTCCTCTGCATCGAGCTCACGCTCGGGCTCGAGCTGGAGCGGCTCGAGATCGGCTCCGGGAGCTTGGTCCTTGGCCTTGGGCTTCTCGGCCTCGGGCGCTATCGCTTCCTGCGAAACCTCCTCGGCGGGCGGCGCGTCCTCAGCGGGGGGCGGCGCGTCCTCAGCCGGGGGCGGCGTGATCGGCGCCTCGGCCTCAGAAGCCGATTCGGTGCTGGGCTCTGGCCGCTCGGCCTCGTCTGCCGGTGGCTCCTGCGCTGGGGGCTGATCGGGAGTTTCGTCCGTTCGTTCTTCGTCGCTCATTTGGTCTCCATCGGCTTCGGCTTCTGCGCTGCGTGCGGATGCTCTGGGCCGGCGTAGACCTTGAGCTTGGTGATCTGCTGGCGGGCGAGACGATTTCGGGGCAGCATCCCGTTGACCGCCTTGCGGATGACCTCCTCGGGCCGGCGTTCGAGCATCTCGCCCAGCGTCCTCGACTTGATCCCGCCGGGATATCCGCTGTGGCGATAGTAGATCTTGTCAGTGCGCTTGTTGCCGGTTACGGCGATCTTCTCCGCGTTGACGACGATGACGAAGTCGCCGGTGTCGCAGTGAGGGGTGTACTGGGGCTTACGCTTGCCACGCAGCATGTCGGCGATCTGGGTCGCCAAGCGACCGAGCGTCTTGCCCTCGGCGTCGATCAGGTACCAGTCGCGCTGGCGGTCTGTTGGTGTGGCTACGTAGGTCTTCATGATGATTCGCTGACTCGCGCGTCGGGCTTCCGTTGCGCGCGAAAAAGCCGCTCCGCGGGAGGACTTTCCCGAGGCGCGGGCGCCTGATCTTAGCGACAATTCGCTGGTGCCCATGCGCGAAGCCGGATTGACCCTCATCGCGCTCGCAGTCGTCGCGTTGACCGCTGCCACGGGCCCTTCACGAGCGGATGCCGGCAGCGGCGGCACCGGCGCCGGCTTCGAGCTCGAGGCCGCCAAGCCCAAACCGTCATCGGCATTCTTCGACGCTCGGCGACCGCTTCGCCTGCGCTACCGCTTCTCGGCCTCGCGCAGCCTCGACGTGCTGATCCGAGTCGTGCGCGAGGCCGACGGGGAGACGGTGCGCCGCTGGACCGAGCCCGACCTCGCCGCAGGCAAGCTTTACCGGCGGCGCTGGGACGGACGTGAGTCAGACGGCGACGTCGCCGTCGATGGTGCCTATGCGTTTCGCGTCGGCCCGGTGGGAAAGGACGGCGCGCGGGGCGGACGGTTTCGCTTCCACGACCACATCTTTCCAATCGCCGGCGAGCACAGCTACGGGGATCGCTTCGGTGAGCCGCGTTCGGGCGGCCGCGTCCACGAGGGCCAGGATCTCGCCGCGGCCTGCGGCACGCCGCTGCTCGCGGCGCGCGGCGGTCGCATTCAAGACAAGGGCTACAGCGACGCGCTCTACGGCTACCACGTGACGATCGACGGGCTGGCGACCAAGCGCGACTACTTCTACGCGCATCTCGAGTCACCTACTCCGCTCGCGGATGGTGCCCGGGTACACACCGGCGACCGCATCGGCGGCGTCGGAAAGACGGGAAACGCTCGCGGCGAGTTCTGCCAGCTTCACCTCGAGCTCTGGCCCGGCGGCTATCGAGAAGCGGCACCCGAGGATCCGCTGGGAGCGCTTCAGCTCTGGGACTCCTTCTCCTGAGCTCCGGAGCTCCAGAGCTCGTCTTCGGCTAGGCCGTCCTGGGCTCGAAGACGCTGAGCAGCGGGTTGCGCCAGCTCGGCTCGGAGCTGCCGTTGCTCGATGCTGAAGCGACCTCGGCCGCCTTGCCGCGGTGGACCAACAACCAGTCGATCAGCGCTCCGTGATTCATCGGCTCGGCGAGTGCGAACCCTTGACCGAATTCGGCCCCCAGGTCGAGGATCCGCTCCAGTTGGCCGGCTCGTTCGATGCCCTCAACCACGACCGGAAGCCCAAGCGAGTTCGCCAGCCCCACCACCCCTGCGACCAGGCGCTCCTGGCTTCGATCGCGGTCGATCTCGGCCCCCAGGCTGCGATCGAGCTTCAACAAGTCGATCGGAAGCTGGGCCAGGTAGTTGAGCGAGGAGTAGCCCACGCCGAAATCATCGAGAGCAAGAAGCACGCCGAATTCATGCAGAGCGCTCAGGTTGTTGTGAGTCTTGGGGTTCTCCTCGATTGCGATCGATTCCGTCACCTCGAGCATCAGTCGTTCTGGTGCAATCCCGTGGCGTCCCACGCAGGCGATCACATCAGAGGCGAATCGCGGGTCACGTAACTGGATCGGGGAGACGTTGACGGTCACCCGCGGCTTGCCCGCTCCCGCTGGTAACTCGTGTGCGATGAGGCGACAGCTCTGATCGAGCACCCAGTGACCGATCTCGTCGATCATCCCCATCTGCTCCGCCGACGCGATGAACGCATCCGGCTTCAACAGACCGCGACTCGGATGGCGCCAGCGAACGAGAGCTTCGACGGCTTCGACTCCGCCGTCGGCGAGGTCGATGATTGGCTGGAAGCGAAGCTCGAAGTCGCTTCGTGCGAGCGCGTCGGGCATGTCCTGGACGAGCTCGATGCGGGACTCGGCGCTGACCAGCATCTCGTTGGTGAAAACCGTTACGCGGTGTCCCCCATCGCGCTTCGCCGCGTACATCGCCAGGTCGGCGTCACGAAGCAGGTCATCGGGTTCGATGCCAGGCGAGGAGAAGGCAAGCCCAACGCTGGCATGGACGACGAATTCGTGACCGAGAGCGCTGATCGGCTGCGAGAGGCTGCTCAGGAGTCGCCGGGCTACACCTGCCGCACGATCCCCAGGCTGCACCTCGTGGAGCAGCACCGCGAACTCGTCGCCGCCCAGCCGCGCGGCGACATCGCCGGACCGCAGGCAGCTCGAGAGCCGGCGCGCGACGACGACCAGCAACTCGTCGCCGGCCTCGTGGCCGAGGGTGTCATTGACAAGCTTGAACCCGTCGAGATCGATGAACAAAACTGCGACTTGGTCGGAGTCCCGTCGCAGCCCCTCCTCGACGCGAGCGACAAAACGAGAACGATTGGGGAGGCCCGTAAGCGGATCGTGGAAGGCCTGGTGGCGCAGCCCGGCCTCGGCGGCCCGCAGTTGCTCGTGACGAAGGGCCTCACTGGCCGAGACGGCCGCCTGCTGGCAGAGCCGGGTGAGCAAGGCCCGCTCCTCATTCGAGAAAGGCCGGGAGCGGGCGACGGAGATGGTGCCGATCGGCTCAGGCGGGCCGCCGATCGGGCTCGAGACTGCGAACATGCTCGCCTTCTCGGCCTCGGTGATCTGCGAGGAGGCAAGGGCTCGGTTCTCGGCTGCCTCGAGTACGGCCGCGCAGGCGGCAGGCTCGTGAACCAGACCCGGGCAGCCGGGATCCTCGGCAAAGCTTCCCTGGGCCCTTCCGCGGCCCGCGGCGCCGTCGAGCGCGTCCGTAGCCACCTTGGTGACCGTCTCCAGCAGGGCGGAAAGGTCGAGCCTCGACGCCAAGGCATCGCCAATCCGATCGATCGCCGTCTGATGGCGACCGCGCTCGTGCTCGAGTTCTTCGAGGCGCTCCTGGGCGGTGTTGATTCGCCGCGAACGGTCTGCCGCAAGCGCGGCAAGCAAGATCACCAGCGGCAGCGGCGCCAGGGCTACCCAGGGCAAGCTTTGCGTGGCGGCGGCGGCAAGCAGGCCGAACGGAAGCAGGGCGAGATCGACGCTCCAAACCTGCCCGAGCACCTTCGTATGAAGGTCGGGGCGCACGCGAAGGGCGACCAGATCGTGGACGAGCGACGAGAGATAGTCGAACCCGAGCTGCGCCGCGAAGGCGAGTGCGATCACCCAGGCACTCGCGTCGAGCGCATCGCCCGCCGCGAAGGCGACGATGACCAGTGCCGGGCCAAGCGCATGCATCCCATCGCCGCCACAGGTGACGAGCCGGTCGAGACGCCCGCGTCCCATTGCCCACGCCAGAACCGTGCTCAGCGCGAGTGCCAACAACACCAACACCGGCACGAGTTGTGCCGAGACCAGCGCAAACATCGGAACGAGAAAGAGCTGGGT
>JBKJXG010000292.1:0-5402 GCA_046716525.1 Solirubrobacterales bacterium | reverse complement strand
TCTTCGAGCAGCACGATGTCGTGGTCATGCCGTCGCTTTGGGAATGCTGGCCGGCCGTCGGCCTCGAAGCGCTCGAGCGAAATCGCCCGATCCTTGCGACGCCGACGGGAGGCTTCACCGAGATCGTGCAGCCTGGGCGCTCGGGCTGGACGACCACCGACACGGGGAGCGAGGCGCTGGCGGCGGCGATCGAGGGGTTGCTCGAGCGGCCGGACTCCTACCGCGATCTGATCGCCGCCGGCAGTCCGCGCCAGCTCTTCGAAGAGCTCACCGGACTCGAGCAGGTTCGCTCGGCGTATCTGGCGCTGGCGGCGGAGTCCTCAGATCGAGGCGCGCCCAACGGCGCGGCGAGCGAAGCCGAGCCGCCGCTGGTCTCGATCGTGATCCCCTACTACCGCCTCGACGAGTACTTGGAGGAGACCGTGCTCTCGGTTACGCGCCAGACCTACCCGCGCATCGAGACGATTGTCGTTAACGACGGCTCCTTCCGCGAGGCCGACAAGCTGCTCGACCAGCTCAGCGAGCGCCACGGCCTTCGCCTGCTGACCCAGGTCAATTCCGGCCTCGGCGCTGCCCGCAACACGGGAATCGTCCACTCACGTGGCCGCTACGTGATGTTCCTTGATGCCGACAACGTAATCACGCCGACGTTCATCGAGCGCTGCGTCGAAGTGCTCGAGAACGACTCGAAGCTCGCTTATGTCACGACCTGGGCGCGCTACATCGACGAGAACGGGGAGGCCTGGCGAGGCGCCCACGGCGGCTACAGGCCGCTGGGCAACTGGACGAGCCTCGTCGACGACCGCAACGTCGCCGGTGATGCCGCTGCGGTATTTCGCCGCAGCAGCTTCGAGCGCGGGCTCGCCTACAGCCCGGAGCTGACCTCGTTCGAGGACTGGGCGCTGTATCGCGAGATGCGCACGCTCGGCTTGATCGGCGCCGTGATCCCCGAGCGTCTGCTCGAATACCGAATCAGGGAGCGATCGATGCTGCGTGAGATCGGTTCGCCCAACCAAGAGCGAATCGAGGGCGAGATTCGAGCTCGGATCAAGGAGACAGAGATGCGTTGGACGGCACCGAGCTGATGGGCGAGAGCGAATCTGAGCGCGTTGCCGAGCTCGAGCGGCAAGTGGCTTCGCTGGAGAAGGCAAACGAGGAGTTGTGGCGCACCAACCAGCGACTCGGTCGCGAGCGACTCTCCGCGCAGGACTCGGCCGCCGCCAGTATCGCGACGAAACTCGGTTCGGCGGAGGCTGAGATCGAGCGGATGGAGAGCTCGCTGAGCTGGCGGCTGATGGCGCTGCCGCGAGAGCTCGCCCGGCGGGTGGTCAAACGGATCAGGCCGAAATTGCGGTCGTTCGCACTGCGCTTTTTTCGCTAGTCATCCGACGAGCGTGACGACGCCGAGTCGGCGGATGCTGATCGCATTCGCGACGCGGTCGTGCTGTTTGATCGCCGACCAAGCGCGTCGCATGCCGTCGGTCCAGTTGATGTCGTCGAAGGCGACCACGGCCCGGGTCGCCAGCCGTGGGCAGATCGTCTCGAATGCCGCCAGCGTTCCCGCCTCGGTGTGGTCGGCGTCGAGAAGAGCAAAGCCGGCCGGGTGCGCCGCGTCAAGCGCGGTGACGAGCGTCTGCTCGATCGGCCCGCCGACGAGCTCGACTCTGTGATCGAGGCCCAGGTGCGCGAGGCCCGGCCGCGCCAGGGCGATCATCCCTTCGATGTCGAGGCTCGTGAGCCGGCCGCGCCCGTTGATCTCCAGGCCAGCCGCCTGATAAGAGCTCGAGACGCCGAATCCCGTACCCAGCTCCAGACATGACTGCGGCTCGAGCTCGCGCACGATCCGAAGCAGCAGGCGACCGAGGATCGGTGGCAGGCTCATCCATCTGACGGCGGCGGTCGCCTCTTCGAGGCGCTCCGTCACGGGGCGATCGCGGTCGTGGGTTGCGGCGATCGCGAGCGCCGCGAGCTCCGGGCGGGCGGCCTCGATGCGCTCGACCCAGTCGCGGTCCGGGGCGGGGATGCGGTCGAAGGCAGTGCTGACGAGAGCTCGACGCAGTGGGTGAGAGCTCGGGCCACCGCGCACGGCGAGCCGCGCCGCGGCCGCCGCCATCAGCCCCCGGTACCCCGCTTCGCCGATGCCGGATCCCGGCGGGACCCGTGGGGCGCCCTTCACCGTGTCGACCGGCTGTCCCCGGTAACGAATGAGACGCCGAAGCGGCCGACGACGATCGAGGTCGAGATCCGCTCGTGGCGGGCGATCTCGTCGTGGGCGCTGCGCACCGGCGCCCAATCGGCATCGTCGAGGACGACGATTGCGCCTTCGGCGAGACACGGTAGTACCGTCGCGAAATGATCGAGCGTCGCTTGCTCTTGGTGCTCGGCGTCGATGAAGACGAAGTCCAGCGGCGCGCTCGCCGTGGCCACCTCCGCCAGCGTTTGATCTATCGGCCCGACGTGTGCTTGCACGCGTTCGAGGCCGAGTGACGAGAATCCGTCGACCGCCGCCTCCGCCCAGGCTTCGGAGCCTTCGAGCGTGGTCATGCGACCGCGGCCGTTGAGCTCGAGTGCTGCCGCCTGGTAGCTGCCGGAGATCCCGAATCCGGTGCCGAGCTCGAGCGCGGAGCGTGGCGCTTGCTCGCGAACGAGTCGCATCAGCAGCACGCACCAGCTCGGCGCCAGGCTCATGAATGCCGACGCGACGCCGATCGTCGCCCGCGGTGCAGCGGTCGTGGAGTCGCCGTTGGTTGCGGCCTCGAAGCCGCGCAGCGACGTTGGTGCCGCCTGTCCCAGAAGTTGGACCCGCCGGGCCTCGATCCGTTCGATCCAGACCCGCTCGTCGGCTCGAACCCGTCCGCTGACGGTTGTGTGCAGGGCCCGTGCGAGCGGCTTAACGGCGGGGTCGGGGTCGCGCGCAAGGCGCGCCATCGCGAACACCATCCGAGCCCGGGCCAACAGCGACGACTCGCGAACCGTGGCTCCAATCGTGCTCACCGCCGCAGCTTTCCAGAATCTGGCGTCGAGATGCGTGGAGTAGACTGGTCGCGTTGTTTCAGGGGCAGGTCAATGATCATGAGAGCTTGGGTGCAGCCGTTCTCGGCGCCGGTCCGGCTGGGCTGACGTCGGCGTGGGTCCTGGCCCGAGCGGGCAGGCAGGCGACGGTTCTCGAGGCCGACGGGATCGTCGGCGGAATCTCGAAGACCGTCGAGTTCAACGGCTATCGCTTCGACCTCGGAGGCCACCGCTTCTACACCAAGCTGGAGCCGGTGCTGAAGCTGTGGCAGGACATGCTCGGAGAAGAGCTGCTGACTCGGCCGCGGATGTCACGGATCTTCTACCGTGGCCGCTTCTTCAACTACCCGCTGCGAGCCCAGGACGTCTTTCAAGGCCTCGGGATCGTCGAGTCGGTTCGCTGCGCTGCGTCCTACGTCTATTGGCGCCATCGCCTGCGAAACCAAACTCCCAAGACGTTCGAGGACTGGGTCGTCGGCCGCTTCGGCAAGCGACTTTACGACGCCTTCTTTCGCTCGTATACGGAAAAGGTGTGGGGCATCCCGGGCTCCGAGATCCAGGCGGAGTGGGCCGCGCAGAGAATCCAGGAGTTCAGCTTCTGGCATGCGATCGTCGGCATCCTGGGCCTGCACAGAGGCGACGAGCCCAAGACGCTGATCGAAGAGTTCCTCTATCCCCGGCTCGGCCCTGGGCAGATGTGGGAGAAGTTCGCCGAGAAGGTCTCGGAGCGGGGGATACCCGTGAAGCTCAACCACCGCTGTGTCACGATCAACCACGAGGCGGGCCGCGTCGAGAGCATCGTCGTCGAGGTCGACGGCAGCGAGCGACGCTACCCGGTCGACGAGGTCTTCTCCAGCATTCCTCTGGCTGAGCTCGTGCTCTCGCTCGAACCGCCGGCGCCAGATCATGTGCGCGAGGCAGCGCGGACGCTTCGCTATCGCAACCTCTGCCTCGTGGCGCTGATGACGCGTGAGAAGGAGCCCTTCCCCGACAACTGGATCTATCTGCACGACACGCGAACCGAGGCCGGCAGGGTGCAAAACTTCGGCGCCTGGAGCCCCGACATGGTCCCCGAGGGAACCACCTGCCTGGGGGTCGAGTACTTCTGCTTCGAGGACGACGAGATCTGGAACATGACCGACTCCGAAGCGGTCGAGCTGGCGAAGAACGATCTCGGGAGGATCGGCGTCCTCGACGCTTCGCAGGTGATCGACGGCGTCAAGGTGCACGTGCCGAAGGCCTATCCAATGTACGACGCTTCCTACCGCGAGGCGGTGGCGGAGATCCGCGGTTACCTCGAGCACTTCGAGAACCTCTGCACCTTCGGTCGCAACGGCCTGCATCGCTACAACAACCAGGATCACTCGATGTGGACCGCGATGCTCGCAACCCTGAATCGCACCGAGGGCGCCTCACACGACGTCTGGTCGGTCAACGCCAAGGCGGAGTACCTCGAGGAGGGCCCGCTGGCGGAGGGCTTGGCGGATCTCGATCTCGCCGCGTGAGCCCTGAAGGCGGCTCGGCAGCAGCAACGAGGGCGGCACGGCGGGGAAGGGCCCGGCGTGCCTACGATCTGCTCGGCGAGCTGGTTCGCTCCGACATCCTGATCAGGTACGGCCGCGGCAGGATCCGCGTCGTGAAATGGCTGCTCGACCCGATCGCCGCGCTCGGCGTCTACCTACTGCTCGTGGCGCTGGTGCTCGACCGCGGCGACGAGGCAACCGGCCTCAGCCTGGTCTGCGCGATCGTGCCGTTTCAGCTCGTGGTCACGAGCGTGATCAACTCGTTCCAAGCGGTCTCGCTGCGCGCCTCGATCATCCTCAACATGAGCTTTCCGCGCGGCCTGATCCCGGTCTCGGCGGTCGTCACCGAGAGCGTCGTGCTGACCGCGAGCCTGACCCTGATCCCGCTGATGATGGTGATCTACGCCGTCGCCCCGACCGCGGCGATTCTCTGGTTGCCCGTCGCCTTCGCGGTGACGGTGATCTTCTCGATTGCGCTTGCCTATCCAGCCACGCTGTTCGGCATCTGGTACCCGGAGCTGCTGCCTTTCGGTGTCTCGTTGGTGCGCGCGCTGTTCTTCATCGCCCCCGGTCTGATCGCCCTCGACCAGCTCTCGGGAACGGCGCGTGACCTGCTCCCGTTCAATCCGCTCACCGGCCTGTTCGAGACCTTCCGCGACGCTCTGCTGTACGGGCAGGCGCCCGCTGCCTGGCAGCTCCTGGTGCCCCTGGGTTTCGCCGTCGTGATCCTCGCGATCAGCTACCCGATCTATCGTTCCGAGCAGACGCAGTTCGCGAAGTTGATCGGATGAGCCCGGCGATCGCCGACAAGATGTCTCCGACCGGGCGCGAGATAGCGCTCGAGGGCCTTGGCGTGCGCTTCGACTA
>JBKJXG010000291.1:0-3240 GCA_046716525.1 Solirubrobacterales bacterium | reverse complement strand
GGCATGCGTGGGCTCGCCGAGCAATTCCGCGATCAGACGGTCGCAGGCTGCATCGTCGAGCGGCTCGAGCCTCACCGTCGTGCTTCGGCCCACGCCGGCGCTCTCGCCCCACTCCGGACGCCGCTCGAGGAGATCCGGGCGGCTGGCGCAGAGCAGCAGGATCGGGATGGACTCCGTGTGACGGACGACGTTCTCGATCAACGCGAGGAGCGTCGCCTCCGCCCAATGAGCGTCGTCGAGCACGACGACGAGAGGGCGCGCCACTGCCAAGCTCGCGAAGAGCCTCCGCACGGCCCAGAACCCCTCCTCGACGACTCCTTTCGTCTCCACGAGCCCGGTGAGCTGGGCGATCACCTCGGCCACAGCACGAGCGTCGTCACCTGGCGCGAGCAGCGCCTCGAGCTTGGCGACGACGTCGTCCTGTCCATCGGTCTCGCGAATTCCACCGGCCTGCCTAACCATCTGTGCGAGCGGCCAGAACGTGATCCCTTCGCCGTACGGAAGACAGCGACCCCGGACAACCGTCGCTCGCTCACCGACGCGGCCGACGAACTCGTGAGCGAGCCGCGACTTGCCGATGCCCGGTGCGCCGACGATGGTTACGAGGCGGCAGCTGTCCTCGGCGACCGTTCGCTCGAGCGCCCACTCGAGCTGGGCCAGCGCGTCCTGGCGCCCCACGAGGGGCGACTCCAGCCGAGGCGCCAGTACCGCAATCGACTCCACAGTGACAACCCGGTACGCGGCGACCGACATCTGCTTACCCTTGAGCTCCACCGGTTCGAGAAGCTCGGCCTCCACATGCTCGCGCACGAGCCGATAGGCCGGCGCAGCGAGCAGGATCTCGCCCGGCTCGGCGATCTGCTGCAGGCGTGCCGCGGTGTTCGCGGTGTCGCCGGCTACGAAGTTGCGATCGGGGACGAGCCCTTGCCCAGCCACCGTGCCCGTGCTGATCCCCGTCCGCGTCGCCAGCGTGAGTCCGTAGCGCTGCTCGAAGTCCTCGTTTAGGTGCGCCAGCATCTCCCGCATCTCAACGGCTGCGCGGACCGCGCGCAGCGCATCGTCCTCGTGCAGCACCGTCAATCCGAACACCGCCATCACCGCATCGCCGATGAACTTGGCAAGCGTACCGCCGTGGCGCTCGACGACCGGCTTGACGCCCTCGAAGTAGTCCGTCAGGACGTGACTGAGCGTCTCCGGGTCGAGCCGCTCGCCCAACCCGGTGGAGTCGACGACATCGGAGAACAGAATTGTGACGACCTTGCGAAACCGCTCCGAGGACTGCTCCTCGAGCGGCTCGGCACAGGCGTTGCAGAAGCGCGCCTTCTCCGGATTCTCTTCGCCGCAGACCTTGCAGATAATGAGCATTCGTTGAGTCTATGCGGGTACGGCTCAGGTGACACGGCGCCGTACTGGGGTACGTTCTACGCCCATGACCGACGCGTCGCCAGCGTCGAACGTATCGCTCGGTCTCGTCGAGCGCGTCGCCGCGCTCCACCGCGTCGAGCTTTTCGCCGGCATTCCAGGTCGCGTGCTCGCCGCGGTAGCGGAAGGCGCCGTCGAGGTGCGGGCATCTCCGGGAGAGGTGCTCATGGCGGAGGGAGCAGTCGAGGCCCACCTCTACGCCCTCGTGGAAGGCCGCGTCCGTGTGCACCGCGGTGGCCAGACGCTCGTCGAGCTGGGGCCGGGCGCGACGGTGGGTGAGCTCGCCGCGCTGGTACCCGCTCCCCGCACCGCGTGGGTGACCGCCCTCGAACCGACGCTCGTCCTGCGGGTCGACCAGGCGGTGCTCGACGATCTCCTCGTCGACTGGCCCGAGCTCGCTCACGGTGTGATCGCGGCTCTCGTGTCGCGTCTGCGCGCGACTGCTGAACACGCCGGCCAGGGGCAGTGAGCAGTACGCCCCCGCGCGGGGTCGTCGGTCTACTGATCGCGCAGGCGCTCACATTCGGCGTGACGCTGGCGCTGCTGACGATCCCAGCGAACTCGCTCTTCCTCGACACCTACGGCTCGGAATGGCTGCCGGCGACATATATCGCGATCGCGATCGTCGGCAGCGGGGCGTCGGCGTTTGTCGCCCGCGCGGCCCGCCGAAGACGGCTGGCACAGATCGCCACGGTGAGCCTCGGTGCTCTCGCCGCGCTCTTCGCTGCGTCTTGGGTGATCCTCGCCGCCGGCGGAGCCTGGGCGTCGGCGGTCCTCCTCGTGCTATTCCCCATCGCGCTCCAACTCGGGTTCGTGTTCATTGGCGGGAAGGCGGGCCGGCTGCTCGACGTGCGCCAGATGAAAGCGCTGTTCCCCCGAGTGGTGACGGGATTCGCCGTGGGGTTTTTCCTCGGCGGCCTGCTCGGCATACCGCTCCTCGCCATGCTCGGTTCGACCGAGAACCTGCTGCTGGCAACGACTGCAGCTCAATGCACGTTCCTCTGGCTCCTGCTCGTGACCGAACGGCGGTTCCCGGAAGCGCGCGCCGCCCCGGTCGTGGACGCCCCCGTGGCAGTCCGTCCGCCGTTGCTGAAGCTGTTCGCCTCGGGTCTCGCTCTGCTGCTGCTCACCTATCAGGTGCTATCCGCGATGGGGTCGCAGGTGGTCGACTTTCTGCTGTTCAACCGCGCAGCGGCGCACTATGGCGGCGACGACCTGACGCGGTTCCTATCCGGGTACACAGCGGCGCTCAACCTCGTCGACATCCTCTTCCTCGCCGTGCTCGCCGCCCCTCTGATGCGCCGTTTCGGTCTGCGGCTGGGGCTGCTGCTGAACCCAGTCGTCGTCGCCGGAGTGCTCGCGGTCATGGTCGTCGTCGCGGCCGGGTCGGGCACGGCGGCGTTCGGATTGTTCGTGCTGGCAGGACTACTTCAGACCGCCGACATCGCGACCACCGACGGGACGACGCGCACATCGATCAACGCCGCCTACCAGGTCCTCCCGGCGGCCGAGCGCCTGCCGGTGCAGGCGGTCGTCGAAGGTGTCGGGGGTCCGGTTGCGGTCGGGGCGACAGGGGTTCTTCTGCTCACGTTGGATGCGCTCGACCTCGGGATCGGCGCGGTGATCGTGTTCGGTCTCGTGCTGGCTATGATCTGGCTCGCCGTCGCGGCGCGCGTGTTCCGCTCGTATAAGCGCGCCCTCGCCGACGAGATGCGGCACCGGTCCCTGGTCGACGGCCTCGACCTCGCCGACCGCGACGCCGCGGCGATCCCGGCGCTGCTCCGGTCCGAGGACGCACGCGACGTGCGTCTCGGTCTC
>JBKJXG010000290.1:0-6636 GCA_046716525.1 Solirubrobacterales bacterium | reverse complement strand
CGCGCTGGGCCTGCGCAATCCGTATCGCTTCTCGTTCGATGCGAAGGGCGGCGCGATTGCGATCGCAGACGTCGGTGAGGACGAGTTCGAGGAGATCAACGTTCTCGGATTTGAAAACACCCGCGGCGCCAACTTCGGCTGGGACCTGTTCGAGGGCAACTCGGTCTTCGACGGCAACGGCAACGAGCCCGCCAACTACAAGGGCCCGATCCACCAGTACGACTCCAACGACGGTAACTGCGCGGTCACCGGCGGCTACGTCTCGCGCGATCCGGGGACGCCTGCGCTCACGGGTCGCTACCTCTATGCCGACTTCTGCGGCGACGAGATTCGCTCGCTCGACCCGGGCGCACAGAACCCGAGCTCGACCGATGCCGCGGTCGGCCTCAGCGTCAGCTCGCCCAGCTCCTTCGGCGAGGGCGCCGGCGACAAGCTCTACGTCAGCTCGCTCGGCGGCGACGTCTTTCGCATCGCCCAGAACTGAACGCTCGCTGAGCTTCGGCCTCTAGAGTGGCTCCGGCGTAATTGCGCTTCGACCGAGAGGAGCTTTGACGATGGAGTCCGCGACGCAGCCAGAAGCCGTCGACGCTACGGCCGCCGGCAACGGCTCGCCCGGCAGCAAGGAGGAAGCCGGGACCTTCGAGGTCCGTCGTCCTGCGGACGGCAGCTTGATCGAGACGCTCGAGATCGCTTCGCCGGCAGCGGTGGCCGAGACCGTCGCCGGCGCCCGCGCTGCTCAACCGGCGTGGGAGGCGATCGGATTCGCCGGCCGCCGGCGCTGGCTCGAGAGCCTGCGCGACTGGATCCTTGCCAACCAGGATCGCCTCGACGAGATCATGCAGCAGGAGACCGGCAAGGTTCGCGCCGACGCGGGGCTCGAGGCCTTCTACTGCCTCGAAGCGATCAACTTCTGGTGCGCGCACGGACCGAAGTACCTCGCCGACGAGACCGTCACGCCGCACAACCTGCTCCTGCGGACCAAGCGCCACAAGATCGTCTACCGCCCGTTCGGGGTCGTCGGGATCATCAGCCCGTGGAATTTCCCCGTCATCCTCTCGCTCGGCGACGCGTTACCGGCGCTGATGGCGGGCAACGCGGTCGTGATCAAGCCTTCTGAGTTGACTCCGCTGACCCTGATGGAGATCGTTCGAGGTTGGCGCGAGGAGGTCGGCGCGCCTGACGTCCTCGCCGTCGTCAACGGCATGGGCGAAACCGGCGGCGCCCTGGTCGACGAAGTCGACTACGTCCAGTTCACGGGCTCCGAGCGAACCGGCAAGCTGGTGATGAAGCGCGCCGCCGACACGCTGACGCCGGTCAGCCTCGAGCTCGGCGGCAAGGACCCGCTGATCGTCACGCGCAGCGCCGACCTCGAGCGCGCCGCCAACGCCACTGCCTTCGGTGGCCTGCTCAACAGCGGCCAGATCTGCATCTCGATCGAGCGCGTCTACGTCGAAGAACCTGTCTACGACGAGTTCGTCGCCAAGCTCAAGGACAACGTCGAAGCCCTGCGCCAGGGCGCCGACGGCGACTCCTACGGCGCGGAGATCGGCGCGATGACCTCGCCCGCGCAGATCGACATCGTCTCCGACCACGTCGAGGACGCGCGTGCCGCGGGAGCGCGAATCCTCACCGGCGGCAGGCGCAAGGAGGGTCCGGGCGACTGGTATGAGCCCACCCTGATCGCCGATGCCGACCACTCGATGAGGGTGATGCGCGAGGAGACATTCGGCCCGGTGATCGGGGTGATGAAGGTGCGCGATGTCGAAGAGGCGATCCGCCTGGCCAACGACACGAATTACGGGCTCGGATCGTCGGTCTTTGCCGGCGACGCGGACGAGGGGGAGCGCATCGCCCGCCGGATCGAGGCGGGCCATTGCAACGTCAACGACGTGCTCGTGAACTACAACGTCCTCGGCCTGCCCATGGGTGGCTGGAAGAACTCCGGCATCGGGGTACGCCACGGCGCTCAGGGAATACGCCGCTTCTGCCACACAGAGGCGCTGACGATCCCGCGTACGCCGCAGGCGAAGACGGAACCGCTCTGGTTTCCCTACAACGCCCGAAAGCGGGGGCTGATCCGGCGCCTTTACAGGTTGATCAACGCCCGCGGGCTGCGCAACCGTTTGGGCCGCTGAGCCAGTCAGCACGTGAGCGACGAGGAGTAACGGCGGCATCGACGGGCTCACGCGCTGGCTCGGCCTGCGCTGGGAGAGCTACGACCGCGTCCGCCTCACGATTCGCCCCGAGCTGATCAATCCGGCGGGACTGCTCGCCGGGCCGATCGCCTATGCCATGGTCGACTACTCGATGGGGTCGGCGCTGTGGCGCCACCGAGAGCGCGGTGAGCGGATCGCGACGATCGGGATCTCGATCAACTACCTGCGCACCGCCCGCGAAGGCGACGTCGTCTGCGTCAGCACGCTCGACCGGCGAAACGACCGGGTGGCCGTGCTTCGCTCCGAGGTCGTCGATGACGGCGACCGGCTGCTGGCGACGGCGCTCGGCAGTTTTTCGATCTTCCCCGTCGAACGGCTCGGCGAGCACGACCACGGCCCGGCCGCGCCCGAGGCGATGACGGATCCACAATAGGCTGGGTGCGATGACCAAGCCGAGCCTCACCCTCCACGCCCTGCCCCCGTCGCACCCGAGCATGACCGCCGATGCAGCCCTGCGGCTCAAGGGCCTCGACTTCGAGCGCATCGACCTCCAGCCCGGTACCCACAACGAGGAGATGGAGGCGATCTACGGCGAGGGCAAGATCACGGTGCCCGGGCTGCTCGTCGATGACGAACCGGTGCACGGCTCGATCTCGATCCTCGCCCGGCTCGAGCAGATCGAGCCCGAGCCGCCGCTCTTTCCAACCGAGATCGCCGACGCCGTGCGCGAGGCCGAGCGCTGGGGCGATGCCGAGCTCCAAGACCTCGGCCGCCGCCTGCCATGGGGCGCGCTTCACTTTCGCCCCGAAGCCATGGGCAGCTTCGGCGGCGCCGGCGCGCTCGACCCGGCTGGCACCGACTACGCGATCCGCTACGTGCGTGCGTCGTGGAAGTACCACGGCATCAGCGCCGAGCGCCTCGCCGAGGATCTCGCGGGCCTACCCGCGAAGCTCGACCATGTAGACGAGCTTGCCGGCGAAGGCGTAATCGGCGGCGAGCAAGCCAACGCTGCCGACCTTCAGATCGGCGCGACGCTGCGGGTGTTGCTCACCCTCGGCGACCTGCAGGCACTGCTCGAAGGCAGGCCCGCCGCCGAGATCTCGCGCCGCTGGTTCCCGGACTATCCGGGTGAGGTACCGGCAGGGGCGTTTCCCGCGGGCTGGGTTCCGGGCGGCTAAGCCCGAGCCGAGTCCTTCGACCGCGCTTGCGACTCCGCTTCGATCGAACCGTCACCTTCGAACTCGGCGTCAGGGGGCAACTCTCCTCCACGGTCGGTCCCGGCGATGAGCTAAACGCCCATCGGTTCAGCCGGAACGAAACCGGACTTCATGCCGAAGTACACGGCCTGGGGGTGGTGGGCGATGATCGCCACCGTCGACTGCTCGGGCGTCACCGCGTGACCGCCTGAGAGCGTCATCCCGACCTGTTCGAGGTCCAGCAGGCGCCAGAGCTTGTCGTGCTCGGACTGATCGGGGCAGGCCGGGTAGCCCCAGGAGTAGCGGCGGCCCTGGCCGGCGTCGATCCCGAGCTCGTCGCGGATGCGCGCGTGGTTCCACTCGGCCAGGCCCTCGGCCGACTGCACGCCTAGGCCGTGGACGAAGAGCTGCTCGGCGAATTCACCGTCGGCCTCGAGCTTCGCCATCAACTCCGTCACTTCGTCACCGACGGTGACCCCTTGGAGTGCGACGACATCGCGCTCACCGCTTGCCAGCGGCCGGTAGAAGTCCGCCAGGCAGATGCGGTCGTGCTTGGGCTGGCGCGGGAAGACGAAGCGCTCGAGCTCGCGATCGTGGTTTTCGGGGTCGAAGATCACGAGCTCATTGCCCTCGGAGTTGCACGGAAAGAAGCCTGTCCGAACCCTTGGCCGAAGGTAATCCTGCTCGGCCCACATGCGCTCGAGCTTGGGAGCAAAGCCCTCGTCGCCGTCGTGGCCCTCGACGATCCTGCGCCAGTCCTCGCCCTTGTTTCCGCGCCCGCCCCAGTGAAGCTTGAAGAGCACGTGGCGATCGAGGTGTCGATAGACCTCGTCGAGGTCGACCGTGACGTCGCGCACCCCCCAGTACGGAGGCGCGGGGATCTCGACGCCGGTGCTGACCGCCGAGCGCACCGAGTCGTCGCTGGTCGGCGGCGAATCGTCGACCACCACCGGTGTCTCGCGCAGGGTCTTGGCCTCGGCGCGGATCTTTGCCACGAGCGACGCCCGGGCCTCCTCGTCGACGAGCGCGTCGACGGTATCGAGCCCGGCGAAGGCGTCCTTGCAATAGAAGACCCCGGGCTCGTAGACGTCGTCGGACTCCTTGCCCAGCGGATAGAGCACGCGGCGGCCGAAGTCGCGGTTGATCGCGGCACCGCCGATCAGCACCGGATAGTCGAGCCCACGCTGGTGCAGCTCGGCGATGCACAGCGGCATCTGCTTCGAGGTCGAGACCAGCAGCGCCGAGAGCCCGATCGCATCGGCCTCGTGTTCGATCGCGGCGTTGATGATCGTCTCGACTGGAACCTGCTTGCCGAGGTCGACCACGGTGTAGCCGTTGTTGGTCAGGATCGTGTTGACCAGCGATTTGCCGATGTCATGGACGTCGCCGAAGACTGTCGCGATCACGACCTTTCCCTTGGTGTGCCCCTCGATCCGGTCGAGGTAGTTCTCGAGGTGCGCGACGGCTCGCTTCATCACCTCGGCCGACTGCAGGACGAAGGGCAGGATCAGCTCGCCGGCGCCGAATTTGTCGCCGACCTCCTTCATCGCCGGCAGCAGCACCTGATTCAGGGTGGGGACGGCGCCGATCTTCTCGACCGAGCGGTCGATCCATTCCTCCACGCCCTCCTTGCGGCGGCGCAGGATGTGCCAGTGCAGGGCCTGCTCGGGCTCCATCTCGGCGGTCGGGTCCTCGACCTCGACCTCGTCGCTTTCGCCCTTGGACTCGAAGTGCTCGATGAAGCGCTCGAGCGCATCCTCGCGGCGGTTGTAGACGAGGTCGTCGGCGAGCTCGCGCTCCGACTCGGAGATCTCGCCGTAGGGCGTGATGTGGTTGGGATTGACCATCGCCAGGTCGAGCCCGGCGTCGACGCAGTGATGCAGGAAGACGGAGTTGAGCACCGCCCGCGCCGGCTGGCCGACACCGAAGGAGACGTTGGAGACCCCGAGTGAGGTCTTGACTCCCGGGAGCTCGGCCTTGATCCGGCGGATGCCCTCGATCGTCTCGACCGCCGACGGCTTCCACTCGTCGTCGCCGGTCGTCAGCGTGAAGGTGAGGGCGTCGAAGATCAGCAGCTGCGGATCGAGCCCGTGCTCGTCGCAGGCGATCTGCCTGATCCGCTGGGCGATCTCGACCTTGCGCTCGGCTGTCTTTGCCATCCCGACCTCGTCGATCGTCAGCGCGATCAGCGCCGCGCCGTGGGCGCGGGCGAGCGGGATCACGCGGTCGGCCTTGTCGCGCCCGGCCTCGAGGTTGACCGAGTTGACGATCGCGCGCCCGGGGATCTGCTCGAGCGCAGCCTCGATCACCTCGGGCTCGGTCGAGTCGATCTGGATCGGCGCAGGCTGGGTCAAGGAGATCCGCTTGACGATCTCGCGCATCTGCTCGTCCTCGTCTTGGCGCTCCGTCAGCGCGACGCAGACGTCGAGCACGTGAGCGCCGCCCGTGACCTGGTCCTCGGCTATCTGGACGAGCCCGTCGTAGTCGTCGGCCAGCAGCATCTCCTTCGCCTTGCGCGAGCCCTGTGAGTTGACGCGCTCGCCGACGAGCGTCGGGCGCGGCTCCTGGACGAGCTCGTTCGCGGTCATCATCGAGCTGACCAGTCGTGGGCCGGGCTCGGGGCGGCTGTCGGGGACGATGCCGGCGACGCGCTCGGCCAGCGCGCTGATGTGCTCGGGAGTGGTGCCGCAGCAGCCGCCGACGATGCCGAGACCGTGGCGCTCGACGAAATCGCCGAGCACCGTCGCGAGCTGCTCCGGCGTCTCGGGAAAGATCGTCTCGCCGTCGGGGCCCTGCAGCGGCAACCCCGCGTTCGGAATGCAGTGCACCGGAACGGGCGAGTGCTCACCGAGAAAACGGACCGCATCGCGCATGTCCTCGGGCCCGGTGGAGCAGTTGAGGCCGACGATGTCGACTTCGAGCGCGGTCAGGGTCGTCAGGACTGCGGCGATGTCGGTGCCGAGCAGCATCTTGCCGCCGTTGGGCAGCAGCGAAACCGATGCCTGAATCGGCAGAGTGCGCCCGCTGTCGGCAAACGCCTCGCGAATACCGAAGATCGCCGCCTTGACCTCGAGAATGTCCTGGGCGGTCTCGACGATGATCAGATCGCTGCCGCCCGCGATCAGGCCCTGGGCCTGCTGCGCGAAGACGCCCACCAGGTCACGAAACGAGATCGCACCGAGGGTCGGGTCGTCGGATGCCGGCAGAAATCCGGTCGGCCCGATCGAGCCGGCGACGAAGCGCTCAGGGCCGGCTGCCTCGCGCGCGATCTCCGCGGCCTTGGT
>JBKJXG010000289.1:0-2793 GCA_046716525.1 Solirubrobacterales bacterium | reverse complement strand
GGGCGGATCATGGAAGTCGCCAAGCGCCTCGGTTGCGCGGTCATCCTCGTCGGCCACGTGACCAAGGATGGTGCGGTGGCGGGACCTAGAGTGCTCGAACACCTCGTCGACTGCGTGCTCTTCTTCGAAGGTGAGCGCGAGCGAAGCTTTCGCACCCTGCGCGCCTTGAAGAATCGCTTCGGAGCTACGAATGAGGTGGGTGTCTTCGAGATGCGCTCAGGAGGGTTGGTGGAGGTTGCCGACCCCTCGGCACGATTCGTCAGCGAAGCGAGCGCGGCGGCGGGATCGGTCGTGCTCTGCTCGATGGAGGGCTCGCGGCCGCTGCTGGTCGAGCTGCAGGCCCTGGTGGCGCCAACCGAGATGGTGCCACCGCGCCGGGTGGCGACGGGAATCGACCGCAACCGGTTGGCGATGATCCTCGCTGTGCTGGCACGCCACGGAGGCCCGTCACTTGCGGGGGCGGATGTTTTCGTCAACGTCGCCGGCGGAGTTCGCGTCGATGAGCCTGGGGCAGACCTTGCCGTCGCGCTGGCGCTGGTTTCAGCTCACCGCGGCGAGGCGCTCGCCGACGGCTCAGGTCGTCCGCTTGCCTGTTTCGGCGAGGTTGGGCTCACCGGCGAGCTGCGCCCGGTTGGCCATGCCGACCGCCGCGCTGCTGAGGCCGTCAAGTTCGGGCTCGGGCCTGTGCTCGCACCGGAGGCGACTGAACCCTGCGCCGGCGTCGATGCTCATTCCACGCTTCGCGCTGCGATCTCCGCGGCGCTTCGAGGCCGCACGGTCGCACCCGCAGAGCGGGCGGCCTGACTTCTCGCTTGACAAGCGCAAAACCGACCTGTCCACGCGGGATTCGCCTGACTGCGCGGTCAGCAGGGCTTTTGCCAAACTGAGCAAGTGACGCACGGGGAGGAGCTCAACGAACTGGAGACTCGGCAGGATCCCCGACTGGTTCGCGCTCTCGACATGGTTGCCCCCGGCACCCCGCTTCGAGAGGGCATCGACAACATCATCCACGCCCGCACCGGGGGACTGCTGCTGCTGGCTGAGGCCGATGACGTTTCCTTCTTGTTCTCGGGTGGCCTGCGCCTCGATGTCGACTACACCCCCGGATTGCTCTACCAGGTGGCGAAGATGGACGGCGCGATCGTGTTGCCCTCCGACGCGACGAAGATCGCCTGGGCCAACGTGCAGCTGATGCCCGACCCGACGATCCTCTCGATGGAGACCGGGACTCGCCATCGCACGGCGGAGCGCGTCTCGAAGCAGACCAAGGCGTTGGTAATTGCGATCTCTCAGCGCCGCGACGTAGTCTCGCTCTACGTCGAGGGCATCAAATACATCCTTCAGGACATCCCCACCGTGCTCTCGAAGGCCAACCAGGGTCTCGCGACCCTGGAGAAGTACCGCGCTCGCCTCGACCAGGTGACTGGGCGGCTGACCGCGTTGGAGTTCGCCGGGGGGGTCGTGCTGTACGACGTGCTCTCGGTACTGCAGCGGGCGGAGCTGGTGACACGGATGGCGATCGAGGTCGAGCGCTACATCATCGAGCTCGGCTCGGAGGGTCGCTTGGTCGAGATGCAACTCGAGGAGACCGTTGTCGGCGTCATGGCCGAACGCGTCGCGCTCGCGCGCGACTACAGCGCCATGGAGTCCGAGCAGGGGCTGGAGCGCGTCGTCGCCGAGCTCGCCCAGCTGCCGCATACCGAGCTGCTCGACTTCGGCAGCCTCGCCGAGTTGCTCGGCTACGACCGCAAGACGAACACCCTCGACTTCGCCGTCACTCCGCGCGGTTTTCGTGCGCTTTCGGCGGTGCCGCGGCTGCCGCGGCTCGGGGCGCAGAAGGTCGTCAACCACTTCGGTGATCTCGAGCGGCTCATGTCTGCATCGGATGCCGAGCTCGAATCGGTCGAGGGCGTAGGCGAGGCCCGAGCGAAGGAGATCAGGGAAGGCATTCGCAGGCTTCAAGAGGTCGACATCGTCGACCGGTACGGATGAACAGGCGGCCTCGCAGCGGCCGTCTCTATTGAGGAGGCAGATATCCCAGACGTAGCTTTAGAGGAAGCAGAGATCGACGAAATCGAGGAGATCGAGATCGTTCCAGAGCCGTGCACGTCCCAGGTCGGCGACAACGTCGTCTACCCCCACCACGGTGCCGGCGTCGTCTTGAAGCGCGAGTCGCGCGACATGATGGGCGAGTCCAAGGACTATCTGACGATCAAGATCCTGCACAACAACATGACAGTCATGGTGCCCTGCGAGAACGCCCATGTCGCGGGCCTCCGGCGCGTTATCGATGAAGAACAGGTCCGCCGCGTCGTCGAGGTCCTCACCGGCGAGGTCTCCGAGATGCCGAAGAACTGGAATCGCAGGTTCAAGTACAACCGCGAGAAGATCAAGACGGGCGACGTCTACGAGTTGGCCGAGGTCGTTCGCAACCTCGCCATTCGCGAGTGGGAGAAGGGCCTCTCCACGGGCGAGAAGCAGATGTACACCCGAGCCAAGAAAATCCTCGCGTCGGAGTTCATGTACGTCCTCGACAAGGACGAAGACGGCGCAGAGGAGCACCTCGACGAGCTGCTGGAGGCGCGCTTCGGCGCCACCGCCGCCTAGGCCTACCGCAGCAGTCGCGCTGATCGCGGCCGCCGGCTCCGGAGAGAGGCTCGGAGCCGGCGGCCCCAAGGCGCTGGTCGAGGTCGCCGGCAGGCCGCTTCTTGCCTGGTCGCTTGACGCGTTCGCAGCTTCGACCGCGTTCAACCGCGTAGTCGTCGCAGCGCCTGCTGGATTCGAGGCGCAGGT
>JBKJXG010000288.1:0-3813 GCA_046716525.1 Solirubrobacterales bacterium | reverse complement strand
CTTGTAGGGAGGAAACGGGCCTGAGATGGAAGTTCGGTCGGGGATGTCGAGCGTGGTTCTGACGCTCGGCCCAGGGCACACGTTGCGCGAGGCCGCGAAGCGCATGACCGACAAAGGCGTCGGCGCCGCCGTCGTCATCGACGAGGACGGGCAGGGCCCGCGCGTCGTCTCCGAGCGCGACATCTTGGTCTCCCTGGGGCGAGGCCAGGATCCCGACGCCGAGCGTGTCGGCGACCACATGTCCGACACTGTGATCTCCGCAGCCCCCGAATGGAGCCTCGAGCGGGCGGCTGTGGAGATGGCCCGTCGCCACATCCGTCACCTCGTCGTCGTCGAGCGCGGCGAGCTCGTCGGCGTGCTCTCGATGCGCGACATCGTGCGCGTATGGACGTCCGACGGGGCCACGTCGGGGATGACCTCACCGCAGGCCGAGGAGAGCGCGGTTTAGGCGCGTTACTCCGAGGGCCGCTTGAACGGCACCGCTGGGATCACCGCGGTGCTGATCCGCTGGCTGCGGGGCAGCCGGGCGAAGTCCTCGCGCGAGTCACGAATCCAGGAAGCGAGCGCGAACAGCGCTACGACGGCTCCGACGACACCGTACGGCCACCAGGTGAAGAGTGAGGCGATAACGCCGGCGAGCCCCGCTGCGAGCAGGATCGGTTGCCAGGACGAGACCGGAAGGTAGACGAGCTCGGTCGGCTCTCCGTTTCGTCGCTCCTCGGCCATCGTCAGCCGATGTAGATGATCGCGATGACGAAGCACAGGCCGAAGACGCCGAGGGCCACCGAGGCTGCAAGAAGCCCGGATCCGATGTTGCTCGATGCGCGCTTTCGATCCATCTCGAGTCCGGTTCTATCAGACAGCTCGGTCCGCGGCCATGGCGCAGAACAGCAACGCCAGATAAGCCAGTGATGACAGGTAGAGCCTCAGCGCCGCCGGGCGCGAGGGATCTCTCAGGAGCCGCACCGCCAAAAAAACGAATGCGGCCCCGAGAGTGGCCGCTGCTGCGGCATAGAGGCCGCCGAGGAACCCGGTGGCTACCGGCATCAGCGTGAACGCGACCATCGCCACCGAGTAGAGGAGGATCTGGCGACGGGTTGCCGCCTCGCCCTTGACGACGGGAAGCATCGGCACTCCGGTGCGCGCATAGTCGTCTTTGATCAGCAGTGAGAGCGCCCAGAAATGAGGCGGTGTCCACAAGAAGACGATCCCGAACGGATAGAGCGCCTCGATCGCGAGCCCTCCCGTCGCCGCGGCCCAGCCGACCAGGGGCGGCACCGCGCCCGCAGCACCGCCGATGACGATGTTCTGCGGCGTCAGCGGCTTCAGCCACACGGTGTAGACGAAGACGTATCCGAGTAGGCCCGTGAGCGCGAGAACGGCGGCGAGCAGGTTCACCGTGAGCGTGAGTTGCAGCGTTGCGAGGACGCCGAGGACGATGCCGAAGGTGAGCCCGTGAATCGGTTCGATTCGGCCGGTGACCAGCGGCCGTGACTTCGTCCGGCCCATGCGTGCGTCGCGCTCGCGGTCGATGTAATGGTTGATCGCGCCGGCGCCACCGGCCGCGAGATAGCCGCCGAGCATCGTCCACAGCACGAGCGATACCGAGGGCCCCGACGGATCGGCGGCAAACATCGTCGCCACGGTTGTCAGCAACAGCAGCGAGATGATCCGCGGCTTGGTCAGGGCGACGTAGTCGCGAGCCGTGTCGACCCATGAGTGCGAGGCCGCCGCGGGGCGCTCGCGCGGGGCGCGCGCCGGGCGCCTGACGTTGCCGGATTCGAGCTGGCCCGTTTCGACCGGGCGGGTTGTCGTCGTCGCGCTTTCCATTTCTAAGCTGCGGCTGCTCCAGCGGCCTCGCGCCGACCGACGCGCGCGGGCGTCGGGACCGACACGGGCAACAGCGTTGCTCCCGCGTAGACGACGGTACTCCACAGCGCCGTGCCAAGCGCGAGGTGGCCGATGATCAGGCCCGCGTGCTTGCCGGCCCAGACATTGATCGCGCCGAGCGCGATCTGAAAGACGAGGATCGCGCCGGCGACAAGGAACGCTCGCGACGGCGCCCGGCGCCGGATCGCGAGCGCGACCATGGCGATCACGGCGATCGCTGCCAGGTACATCAGCGCCCGGTGGGCGAGCTGGATGTCGGCGAGCCGGCTCTGGCCGAAACCGAGGAACTGCCCGTTACAGCCGGGGAAGTTGTCGGCCTAGAAGCCGGTCCCGCAGGCGACGTGGGCTTGGCCGCCAAGAGGCGCGTCGGGAGTGCCGTGCTTCTCGGTCCCGGCGACGTAGCCACCGGCAACGATCGTCGCCAGCACGAGCCCCGCGGCGACCGCCGTGGTCGCCCGCAGCCCGCGCCCGTGGTCGGCTGGGGCCGCAGCCGATTCATCCTTGGGTGACGCAGCCCGGCGCAGGAGCGCCATCAGCCCGACGAAGAGCATTGCGAGACCGAGGTGGGCTGCAACCAGCTCCTCTTCCAGACCCTGTTCGACGGTGAGCCCTCCGAGCCCCGCCTGAGCGAGCACGAGGACCGCGGCGGCCACCGAGCCGCGAACGATGGCGCGATGAACGCGTAGGTGGCGGATCGCTCGCCATGCGACGAGCGCGATCAAGACCAAGACCACGCCTGCGGCCACCCGGTGGCTGAACTCGATGATCGACTCCGAGGTTGCCTGCGGGACGACACCCCCCTCACACAGCGGCCAGCCTTGCGTGCCGCTTCCCGCAGGCCCACAGCCGAGGCCGGAATCGCTGACGCGGACGATGCCGCCGATCAGGATCAAGATGAATGTCGCGACGATCGTCGCGGTAACGAGGCGGCGGTAGCGAGACAGCTCCTCCGCATCGCCACGAGCGGCGAGTGAAGACATGGCGGTCAGGCTACCGTGGCGCTACCGGCGGCATCCTCGCCGGAGTCGCTTGCGTCCTCGCGCCTTGGCGCAGGCTCTGGTTCAGGCGCGGCGACGCGCTCCAGCGGCTTCGGCGCCGTGAAAGCCTCGGTCGCGAGACGAACCGACTCGCGGATGTCACGCAAGGGCTCGCTCGAGCGTACGTCGGGCACGGCGTCGAAGTTGTGCGGCGGCGGCGGCGAGAGCGCGAACCACTCCAGCGTCGCGCCCTGCCACGGGTCGTGGCCGCGAGCGCGCAGGCCGTTGTTCCAGCTGTAGGCGGCGTTGCCGAGCTCGAGCAGGATCCCGATGACGAGGATGAAGCCCGCCACCGACGCGACCAGGTTGTAGCCGTCGACGCCGGAGCCGTCGAAGTACTTGAAGGTGTCGACGGGCTGGCCTTCGAGGCCGGCGAGGAACATCACGAGCACATAGAGGTTGAGGCCGACCGCCATCAAGATCAGCGCCACCTTGCCGATTCCTTCGCCAAGCAGGGTGCCGTTGAGCTTCGGAAACCAGTAATGAAGCGCGGCAAAACCGCCGATTACACCGCCGCCGAGAAGGACGTAGAGGGTGTCGCCCTGACTCGCGGTCGTGTTGTCGAGCGCCCAACCCACCGGGATCACCGAGTAGCTGATCTCACCGGCAAGGCCGCATGCCATCGCCGAGATCGCCACCAGCGCGTACAAAGGCGCGGCCCGCAGTTCGAGCGTGCCGCCCCAGATCGTCGCGATCCAGTTGTAGAAGAGCAGACCGAACGGCACGATCAGGGCGAGAGCGAAGAACATCGCCACGATCGTGAAGCCGTCGTTGATCGGCGCCGAATACATGTTCTGCATCCACGCCAGCGGCCCGATAACTCCGATCGCGATGAAGGAGGCGGCGACAGCCCTGTGGTTGAAGATCGGTTTGCGCGAGAACGTCG
>JBKJXG010000287.1:0-3248 GCA_046716525.1 Solirubrobacterales bacterium | reverse complement strand
GTGTTCCACAGCGTCAACATGAACCGGCGCAACGACTCGCCGACCGTGTCGGCCGAGAAGCGGTAGCCGGCCCAGGGCTGCTGAGTGCTCAGGTAGTACCAGCGAAAGGCATCGGCACCGTGGGTGTCGAGCACCGACCAAGGGTCGACGACATTGCCCTTCGATTTCGACATCTTCTGGCCCTCGGGGTCGAGGATGAGCCCGAGGCAGACGCAGTTGCGAAAGTCCGCCTGATCGAAGACCAGGGTCGAGATCGCAAGCTGCGAGTAGAACCAGCCCCGTGTCTGGTCCTGCGCCTCGCAGATGTAGTCGGCCGGGAAGCGCTCTCGAAATTGCTCCTCACCCTCGAACGGGTAATGGAACTGCGCAAATGGCATCGAGCCCGAGTCGTACCAGGCGTCGATCACCTCGGGCACCCTCCGCATCTTGCCGCCGCAGTCCTCGCAATCGAGCACGACCTCGTCGATGTAGGGCCGGTGCAGGTCGTCGGGGACCTCTCCGCCGCGCTCGCGTAGGTCGGCGACCGAGCCGGCACAGAGCTCGCCGTCGCAGCCGGCGGACTCGCACCGCCAGACGGGCAGCGGCGTGCCCCAGTAGCGCTCGCGCGAGAGTGCCCAGTCGACATTGCCCTCGAGCCATTTGCCGAAGCGCCCGTGCTTGACGTGCTCGGGGCGCCAGCCGATCTTCTCGTTCTCGGCCAGCATGCGGTCGCGGACCTCGGTCGTGCGGATGTACCAGCTCGCCTTCGCGTAGTACAGAAGCGCGGTGCCGCAGCGCAAGCAGTGGGGATAGGCGTGCTCATAGTCCTCGGCGCGCAGGAGGCGCCCCTTGGCCTCGAGCGCCGCGACGATCTCCGGGTTGTGGTCGTAGACGAGCTTGCCCTGGAAGTCGGGAACGCGCTCGTCGAAGCGACCGTCGGCCTTGACCGGGTTCTGCAGCGTCATCCCGTGGGTCTCCCCGAGGCGGAAGTCGTCCTCGCCGAAGGCGAGCGCAGTGTGCACGAGTCCCGTGCCGTCCTCGGTGGTGACGAAGTCGCCGAGCAGGACGCTGTGGCCGAGCGGGCCGAAGTCTGAGCCCTCGATGTAGTCGAAGGGCGCCTCGTAGCGGATACCCTCGAGCGCCGTCCCCGGCAAGTGGCTGAGGATCTCTACGTTCTCGCCGAGGACACGCTCGGCGAGAGATCTGGCGACGATGTAGACCTCAGACCCCGACGCCCCCGGAGGCGAAGCCGAGGAGGCGGCGGGAGTTGCTCGCGCGCGGACGTACTCGATGTCCGCTCCGGCGGCGACCGCGGCATGTGAGATCAGCGTCCACGGAGTGGTCGTCCAGACGACGAGCGAGTCGCCGGGGCGCACCGGGTGCTCGGGGATCGCGTCGGAGGGTGGGACCTCCGTCACCGCCAGGCGAACGTAGACCGAAGGATCGACCACGTCCTCGTAGCCCGACGCGACCTCGTGTGACGAGAGAGCGGTGCCACAGCGAGGGCAGTAGGGCACGACCTTGTGGCCCTCATAGAGGCGACCGGCGTCGGCGATCTGGCGCAGCGACCACCAGACCGACTCGATGTAGTCGTTGTCGAGCGTGACGTAGGGATCGTCGAGGTCGATCCAGAAACCGATGCGCTCGGTCAGCGCGTTCCAGTCGGAGACGTAGCGAAAGACCGACTCGCGACAGCGGGCATTGAACTCGGCGATGCCGAACTCCTCGATCTCCGCCTTGGACGAGATCCCGAGCTCCTTCTCGACCTCGAGCTCGACCGGCAGGCCGTGGCAATCCCAGCCGGCCTTGCGCGGCACGTAGTGACCCCGCATCGCCTGAAAGCGCGGGTACACGTCCTTGAACACGCGCGAGAGCACGTGGTGGGCACCGGGTTTGCCGTTGGCGGTCGGCGGCCCCTCGT
Organism: Solirubrobacterales bacterium; assembly: GCA_046716525.1. Classification (GTDB taxonomy): domain Bacteria; phylum Actinomycetota; class Thermoleophilia; order Solirubrobacterales; family 70-9; genus WHSW01. The sequence continues at coordinate 1,348 of JBKJXG010000287.1, read as the reverse complement.
AGAAGCTCCAGATCGGCGCGCCGGCCTCACGGCGCTGCTCGAGCTGGCGAGCAAAGACATCGCCTTCACGCCAGCGCTCGAGCACACGCTGCTCGAGCTCAGGAAACGACTGCTTGGGGTCGACTGGGCGAAAACCGCTCATCAGCGGCTGAGTCTAGGGGCGCCCTTCGCCGCGTCCCGCGCTCACCAGACGACGAGGATGTCGTCGGGGTCGCGCGGGTTGACGTAGACGGGCAAGACGACCCCGGGCTGCATCAGGTGGGCCGCGAAGTTGGAGATGATCAGCCGCCTGCTCACTTGCCGCGATGCCTGCCCGGGGATCTCGAGGGTGAGGACGAGCGTCATCAACGGCTGCTCGTTCACGGTCGCGCCCGAGCTGGCGCTGATCAGGGTGCCCTTGCCGCGGATGCCGGTTTTCCACAGCAGCTGCTCGTGCCTGCCTTTCCTTCGCTGCGCCAGCGCGTAGATCCCGAGGCCGACCGAGGTGATCACCCAAATTGGACCGAGAAAAATGGGGAACGGAAAAACGGTGAACTCGACCACGGTGAAGATCAGGCCGCCGATGAAGAAGAACGCGAGCAGGAAATAGCCGGTGCGGTTGATCTGCATCAGGCGACGCTCATTCGCTGGACTCGTCGCGGATGCGTGTCGTGACCGTGGCCGCCGCATCCCAGAGCGCCGCCAGTGCTTGCGGATCCGGATCGTCTTCTTCGACCGAGCACAGCAGCGAGCCGTATGCGAGCTCGAAGGAGAAGTCGCCAGGAGAGCTTTCGCCGACCCAGTCGATGAAGGTCGGCACGAACAGCTGGCGCAGCCAGTTGTCGTCTTGAAACGGGCTGACGCTGACCTTGAAGCGTTCGTTCAGCTTCACGCTCTCGGTCCAGAGCCGCGAGCTCCGAACCTCGAAGCCGTAATGGCTGTCGCTCGTGATCCGCCCCAGCCGGACACACATCAGCCGCGGCACGAACTCCTGCGACTCGGCAACTCGGGTGAAGACGGTGTGGAACTCGAAGCGGCCGGTGCGAAAGCGGCCGATCGTCCCCGTCGCTCCCGCGATCAGATCGCCTTCATGGGCGAGCTCCATGCTGCCGTCCTCGGCCAGCAATGGCGTCAGCGGTCCGGGGTGAAAACCAGGCGCCGAGCGGAGGCTCCGCGCGCCGGCGAGATCGTCGTATGAGCTCATCGCCGGGCGTCCGTCTCGAGCCAGATACGAATCTCATCACCGTGCTCGCCTAGACGAGGCGGACGCCGCCGTGTCGTCGTCGGCGTCGAGCGCAGGCCAAGCGGTGAGGCGACCGTGCGCACGCCGCCGGTGTCGTCGACAGGATCGAGGCCCAAAGAGCGAGCG
>JBKJXG010000286.1:0-4875 GCA_046716525.1 Solirubrobacterales bacterium | reverse complement strand
GCTCGCCAACCTTCTCGGCGACGGTCGACTTGTCGTCGTCCTCCGCAGGCACCATCGAGGAGCCGCCGGGCGCGATCCCGAGCGCCTCGAACGCACAGGCCATCGTGTTCGCCGTGAACTGACCTCCGCAGGCCCCCGCCCCTGGACTGGCGACGTTCTCGAGCTCGGCGAGGTCCTCGTCGGACATATTCCCGGCGGCGTGGGCTCCGATCGCCTCGAAGACGTCGACGATCGTCACGTCCTCGCCGTGGAAGCGGCCTGGGGCGATCGACCCGCCGTAGAGCATCACCGAAGGGATGTCGAGACGCGCAAGCGCCATCACGCAACCCGGAATCGTCTTGTCACAGGCAGAGAGCGCGACGATCGCGTCGAACTGATAGCCGCGTGCGGTGAGCTCGATCGAGTCGGCGATCACCTCGCGGCTGACCAGCGAGGTCTTCATCCCCTTCGTGCCCATCGTGATCCCGTCCGAGATCGCGATCGTGTTGAACTCCATCGGCGTACCACCCGCCTTGCGCACACCGTCCTTGATGTGCTCGGCCAGCCCGCGGAGGTGGAAGTTGCACGGCATCGCCTCGGTCCAGGTGTTGGCGATGCCGATCGTCGGCTTCGAAAGCGCGTCATCGTCGAAGCCGATGCCCTTCATGTAGGCGCGCGCAGCAGCGCGCTCGGGGCCATCGAAGACGGCGGCCGAGCGCGGACGCGGGAGCGCTGTTGCCGCTTGGCCGCTTTCGGAAGTCATCGGTTGGAGTCTAAGAGCGCCAGGGCTGAGTCGTCTCGGCGAGCCGTGCCTGCAGCTCGAGCCAGCGCTCGAGGCGCGCGATGTCGCGACGCGCGTGCGCTGGGTCGACCTGGCGCCCAGGGCGGCCAACGTTGGCCGCGGCGATCAGCTCGCGCTCACGACCGTGAAGCGCAAGCCATTTGGCGAGCACGTCGTCTGCGTCTGGCAGCCGCTCGCCGTCGTCGCGAAAGCGGACGCAGTACTCGCTCAGCAACGCGCCAGTCGCCGTCTCGTAGGCGACAAGCGGTCGCTGCGGATAAACGAGATAGGCATAACCGCTGCCGGGATCGCCGCCGCCGGCGACGCTGAAGTAGCCAAGTTCCTCGTAGGCGCGGTATTCGCCCTCCCCGACCGCATCGCGCAAGCGCTCGCGGGCACGCCGCTCCGCGCCATCCAGCTTCGCCGTCGACGGCATCCTCAACCGCCCGCAGCGGGTGGGTAGAAGACGACGCGCTCGGCGTCGCGCGGCACCTCGGCGAATTCACGTACAGCCACGGCCTCGCGCTTGCCGGCGCTGCCGGCGATCGGCACGGCGGCCCACATGCCGAGGTCGAGCTGTCGGCGAAACTCGGTGACCAAGCGCTCCTCGTCGGCGGCGAGCTCAGGGTCGCCCTCGGCAAGGACGAGATCGCCATCCCCGGGCTTCATCCGTACGAGCTTCACCCTCCCACCGTATCGCTGCGACGCGACTGCGCACGAAGGCCGAAGACGTCGACGGGCCCGGCCCCGTGGCCAAGCTCGCGGAGCCCGTTGCCGACCGCCTCGGCGGCGATCTCGCGCGCCCAGCGCGCAGCGTCGGCACGGTCTGCCCCGCGAGCCAAGAAAGCGGCCACTGCCGAGGAGTGGGTGCAACCCGAGCCGTGGGACGCACCACCTGGATAATGGGGGCCCTCGATCCGGATCGTGCCGTTCTCGTCGGCGAGGACGTCAGCCCCGACGCCGTCCACGGCATGCCCACCGGTGACAATGACTGAGTCCGGACCGAGGGCCCTGACGGCTTCGGCGAGTTCCGCTTGCGTCGCACCCCAACCGAGCGCGCTGAGCGCGCGGGCCTCGGGCAGATTCGGGGTCGTCACGGTCGCCCGGGGCAAGATTCGCTCGATCAGCGCCGCGCGCGCGTTCGGCTCGAGCAGCGTCGCCCCGGACTCGGAGACCATGACCGGATCGACGACGATCGGCACCCCGTCGACGAGGTCAAGCGCCTCGACAACGGCCTCGATCGTTGCCTCGTCGGCCAGCATGCCGATCTTGATCGCGTCGACGCCGATGTCGGAGACGACCGCAGCGACCTGGGCAACGATCATCTTCGGCGCCACCGTGACCACCATCTCGACCCCAACGGTGTTCTGTGCCGTCAACGCTGTGATCGCGGTCGTGCCGTGAACGCCGCAGCGCGCGAAGGCCTTGAGGTCGGCCTGGATCCCGTCACCGCCGCCCGAGTCGGAGCCGGCGATCGCCAAGCAGGTCGGGACTGGATTGGGAGTCATCGCTTCGAGGTTAGTCGCGGGCGCGAGCGAGGCCGGTGCGAGCGAAGCCCCCGAGCTCGTCGCGGGCAACGAAGCCCAGCAGCTGCAACCGTGCCAGCGCAATCGCCGCGGTACGGCCGTCGATTGCCATCGCCCGGGTGAGCTCGTCCGGCGCCACGGCGCCATTCTCGACTGCCTCGAGCACTCGGTCGAGCTCAGGAGTCAGCGCCGGCCCGCTGCGCACGAGGGTGACGACGCCGACGCCTGCGAGCAGGTCGAGCACGTCTTGTGCGTCGCGCACGAGGTGACATCCGTCCTTGAGCAGAGAGTTGGTACCGGTCGAGGCGCGGGCACCGACCGGACCAGGGATCGCGGCGAGATCGCGGCCGAGATCACGAGCGCGATTGGCGGTGACCAGCGTCCCCGAAGGCTCGGCGGCCTCGACCACGACGACCACGGCCGAGAGCGCGGCCATGATCCGGTTGCGTGCCGGGAAGTCGTACTTGCGCGGCTGCGCGCCGAACGGTTGCTCCGAGACGACGGCGCCGCCGGACTCGACGATGCGGCGGTGAAGGCCTCTGTGGCGCCCCGGATAGACGACATCGGCTCCGCCGGCAAGCACAGCGATCGTTTTGCCCTCAGCGGCGAGCGCACCGCGGTGTGCGGCGCCATCTATCCCGATCGCCATGCCGCTGACGATGACGACGCCGGCCGAGGCGAGGTCGCGGCCGAGGTCCTCGGCGACCCGAAGCCCGTAGCTCGTCGCCCGCCGCGAGCCGACGATCGTCACGGCGTCGTCGGGGCGCAGGCCTTGCACGAGCTCGCGGCGACCCAATCCGCGCAGCGCGGGTCGCTCAGCCGGCTCGAGGTCGGCGAGGCCCGACGGATATTGTGCATCGTCGAGCTCGAGGGACCAACGCGCCTCAGCCGTGATCATCTGGCCTCCGCGCGCAAGCTCATCGCAGCGGCGATCTGCTCCACCGAAACGGCTTCGTTCGCTTCCAGGTCGGCCAGTGTCCGGGCGATGCGGATCAGCCGATCGAAACCACGGCCAGAGAGCTTCGGGCCGGCCCTCTCCTCGCCCATCAGCGCCCACGCCTGCGGCGTCAGCTCGCTGCGCTCTCGGGTTTCCTGCGAAGTCATCTGAGCGTTCGTGCGACCGCGGCCGAGGCGCGCTCGCTGACGCTCACGCGCGGCGAGCACCCGCTCCCGCACCAGCGCCGACGCAGGACCGGGCCCGCCGCCGAGGGCCGCTCGGCTGGGCTGGCTCAATCGCAGGCAGAGGTCGATGCGATCGGCCAAGGCGCCGGTGAGCTTGGCCGAGTACCGGCGCACCGAGGGCTCCGGACACTCGCAGAGCTGCGAGCCGGGCCCGTGGCCGCACGGACATGGATTGGCGGCGGCGACGAGCTGAAACCGGCACGGAAGCTCGACCGAGCTGCGGGCGCGCGAGATCACCACCCGGCCATCTTCGAGCGGCTGGCGCAGAGCCTCGAGCACATCGCGGCGAAATTCGGGCAACTCGTCGAGAAAGAGCACGCCCCGATGGGCGAGCGAGATCTCACCCGGACACGGGGGCGAGCCACCACCGAGCAAGCCGGCGGCGGAAACGGTGTGATGAGGCGCGCGAAACGGGCGCGCCCCGCCGACCAACGGTCCGAGCGGCCTACCGCACGCGCTCGCGACGCGGATCGCTTCGACCGCCTCGGCGGCATCCAGCGGTGGCAGCAGCGACGGCAGCCTGCGCGCAGCCATCGACTTGCCCGCCCCCGGCGGCCCGATCATGATCAGGCTGTGACCCCCGGCGGCCGCGACCTCGAGCGCGTAGGCGAGCGTCGGCTGACCGCGCAGATCGGCCAGGTCCGGGAGCTCGCCGGAGGCGCCGTTGACCTCGAGCGCCAGCGGCGACGGCGGCAAGGGCTCGTCATCGCCACCGATCTCGGCCAGCTGTGACAGTCGCTCGATCGCGATCACGCGCAAGCCGTCGACGAGCGCGGCCTCGCCCCCGCACTCGTGCGGGACGACGAGTGCCGCGGCGCACTCCCGGCCGGCTGCCTCGGCCATCGCCAGCACACCGGCGACAGGACGGACGCTGCCGTCGAGCGCGAGCTCGCCGATGAGCGCCGAACCGTCGAGAACCCCTGGTGGCAGCTGTCCCGAGGCGTCGAGCACCGCGGCCGCCAGCGCAAGGTCGAAGCCGGGGCCGGTCTTTCGCAGGTCCGCCGGGGCGAGGTTGGCGGTGATCCGGTGTTGCGGGAACTTGAACCCCGAGTTGACGATCGCTGAGCGCACTCGCTCGCGCGCCTCGCGAATGGCCACATCGGGCAGACCGACGACGGCGAACGAGGGCAAGCCGACGCGAACATCGGCCTCGACGCGAACCTCGCGTGCGTCGACGCCGATCAGCGAATAGGTACGCGCCGTCGAGTGCACCCAATCGACCCTAGGTCGCGCTCGGACACGGGTGGCACGCAAGATGTGGCAAAGGCGTCTCAGGGTCGTGACTTCACCCGCGCCACTCGTGCCTCTGACCGACGTAGGCTCGCAGGATGACCGTCGCACGCCAAGCTCTGGGACGGGCGGCCGAGGAGATCGTCGCCCAGCGGCTGCACGACCGAGGCTGGCAGA
>JBKJXG010000285.1:0-5274 GCA_046716525.1 Solirubrobacterales bacterium | reverse complement strand
AGCCTTGCTGCACGTCGAGCTCGGCGCCCACTCTGCCGGTGACGAGGACCTCGTCGCCATCGATCGGTAGATGGCCCGAGATGTAAGCGAGCCCGCCGCTCAGCCGGACGAGGTCGAAGGGGAACTCGACACCCGGCGGCGGCGAGAACGGCTGCGGTAGCTCCAGCTCGAGCTCGTCGAGCCTGTCTGCGATTCGTCCCATCCAGACCTCAGCCTACCCTTGCGCGGATGGAGGTAGAGAGCCCACAGCCGCCGCGCGCACTGGGCTCGGGCGAGTCCCAGGACCGCGAGACGTTGCGCGCGGTCCGCCTGCGCTGCAATCCGCGCCCGAGCCGCCTCGGGGCTGCGGTCTCCACGCTCAAGGGCGCGGGGCCCAAGCTCTCGGCGGCGGCGGCCGAGATCGGCATCGAGACGCTCGGGGATCTGCTCTGGCACATCCCGCACGGCCACCGCCAGCGCGCCGGCGTCAGCGAAGTGTGCGACCTGCGCCTGGGTGAGGACGCGACGGTCATGGTCAGAGTTCGCGACGCACGGGTGCGCCCGACCCGGCGGCGCAACCTGCGCCTGGTCGAGGCAAATGTCGCCGACGACAGCGGCCCGATGAAGGCCGTTTGGTTCAACCAGGCCTACCTTGTGGAGCGCCTGCGTCCGGGAACACGGCTACTGCTAAACGGCAAGCTCGATCGCTCCGGATTTCGCGTCGCCACGCACGAGATCGTTGCCGCAGGCGGGGGAGCCGCCGACGCCGATAAACGAGTCGGCATCCATACGACCGGGATCGTGCCGGTGCACAATGCCACCGCGAGGCTGTCCGCCACCCGCCTGCGCGAATGGGCGTGGCAAGCCGTTGGCCGAGCGCGCGACGCAGTCGAACCCCTTCCGGCGGAAATCTGCGCCCGGCGCCGGCTACCCGCCGTGGCCGACGCTCTGTGCTGCGCTCATTTTCCCGACTCGCCCGAGCAGGCGGCGCTCGCGCGCTCGCGCTTGGCCTTCGAGGAGCTGTGCCTGCATCAGGCGGCCCTGGCGATGCGGCGCGGCGCGCGCCGCGGCTCTCGCCCTGGGATAGAGATCGGCGCGCCAAACAGCCTCGTGGCGGGCTGGCTCGATTCGCTTCCGTTCGAGCCCACGGCGGGTCAGCGCCAGGCCTTCAGCGAGATCGACGCCGATCTTGCGGCCGGCAGGCCGATGCAGCGGCTGCTGATGGGAGAGGTCGGCTCCGGCAAGACCGTGTGCGCGCTTTACGCGATGTTGAGAGCGCTGGAGGCAGGTCACCAGGCGGCGCTGATGGCGCCGACCGAGACGCTGGCCGAACAGCACGCGGCGACGCTGGACTCGCTGCTGGCCGGTGAGGCGCAGGCGATCGGCTTCGCGCTGCTGACCGGGTCGACGCCGGCAGCCCGCCGTCGCGAGACACTGGCGCGGTTGGCCACCGGTGAGCTCGGACTCGTCGTCGGTACTCATGCCCTGATCGAGCGCGACGTGGTCTTTCGCAGCCTCGCCCTGTGCATCGTCGACGAACAGCATCGCTTCGGCGTGCGCCAACGCGCCGCGCTCGACGCCAAGGGACCGGCGCGCTACGCCCCTCACGTCCTGCACATGACCGCGACGCCGATCCCGCGCACGCTTTCTCTGACGGCCTACGGCGACCTCGATTCCACCGTCCTGCGCGAGTTGCCCAAAGGGCGAAAGCCGGTCAAGACCTGGGTCGCCGGAGAGGAGAAGCGAGCCGGTGCGTATGAGTTCCTGCGCCAGCGACTGCGCGAAGGGCGCCAGGCGTTCGTGGTGTGCCCCTTGGTCGCCGACTCCGAGAAGCTGCAGGCAAGGGCCGCAAGCGCCGAGGCCGAGCGCCTGGCAAAAGGCGAGCTGGTCGATTTTCGCGTCGGCTTGCTGCACGGGCAGATGCACTCGCGAGAAAAGGCCGCGGCGATGGCGGCGTTTGCCTCGGGCGCCACCGATGTGCTCGTGGCGACCACCGTGATCGAGGTCGGTATCGACGTGACCAACGCGACGGTGATGGTTGTGGAGGCGGCTGAGCGCTTCGGGCTGTCCCAGTTGCATCAGCTGCGCGGCCGGGTCGGTCGTGGTGAGCACGAGAGCCATTGCATCCTCTTTGCCGACCCCGATTCGCAGATGGCCAAGCGCCGCATGGATGCGATCGCTCGGACGAGCGACGGCTTCGAGCTGGCCGAGGTCGACCTCGTCCTGCGCGGCGAGGGAGAGATCCTCGGCACCTTGCAGAGCGGCTTACCGCGCTACCGCGTGGCCGAGTTGCCCGATGACGCGGAGTTGCTCGCGGCCGCCCGCGCCGAGGTGATGGCGTTGCTCGACCGCTACGGCGGTCTCGAGGCGCCCGCTCTGGGCCCGTTCCTCGACGTCGCTCGCGACCGCTTCGGCGACGAGCGTGTGAACGCAATCGCCGCATGAGCGTGGTTTCGGCATGAGAGTCGTCGCCGGTCGGCTGGGGGGGCGCAAGCTGATCTCGCCGCCGGCCGGATCGAAGCAGGTGCGCCCGACCTCCGACCGCGCCCGTGAGAGCCTGTTCTCGATCCTGGGCGACGTGTCCGACCTGCTCGTGCTCGACCTCTATTGCGGCACGGGCGCGCTCGCAATCGAGGCTCTATCGCGCGGCGCCGATTCAGCCGTCCTCGTCGATCGAGACCCGGCGCTGGCGCGTCGCAACGTCGACGAGCTCGGGCTCGAGAAACGCTGCGAGGTCGTCGAGGGGGACGCCGTCGAGTATCTCGAGCGCAGCAACGATCGCTTCGGTCTGATCCTTTGCGATCCGCCGTATAGACTCGCCGACCCTCTTGCCCCCTCCCTCTCGCAACACCTGCCGCCGAGACTTGCGCGCTACTCGCGGCTCGTCATCGAGAGCTCTGCGCGCAACCCACTCGCGCTCGAGCTGCCGAAGCTGTCGCTGGTTGCCGAGCGCAAGGTCGGCGAGGCGCTGATCACGGTCTACAGCAGATGAGCGAGCCACACGAGAGGCGAATCGCGATCTGTCCGGGCAGCTACGACCCGGTTACGTTCGGACACGTCGACATCATCACCCGCGCGTCGCGTGTGTTCGACGAGGTGGTCGTCTCGGTGGTCGGGCAGGCGGTCCGCAAGCAAAAAACGCTGTTCAGCGCCGAGGAACGGCGGGAGTTCCTGCGCGACGCGACTGCCCACCTCGACAACGTCGAGGTCGAGATCTTCACCACGCTGCTCGTCAACTTCGCCGCCGAGAAGGGCGCGACCGCAATCGTCAAGGGTCTGCGCGCGATCTCGGACTTCGAGTACGAATTCGAGATGAATCAGCTCAACCGCAAGCTCAGGCCCGAGATCGAGTCGGTCTACATCTTCGCCTCCTCGGATTTCAGCTTTCTCTCCTCGACCGGCGTCAAGGAGATGGCCATGTTCGGAGCAGACGTTTCCGACCTCGTGCCCGCCTCGGTGGCCGAGGCGCTGGTCGAGCGCCTGAAGCGGTCCTAGCGCAGAGTCCGTTCCTCGCGGCGCCGCCCTGCCCGGACGCGAAGCAGGGTGTTCGCGAGGTGTTTGTGGGCGCGAGGTTGCAGAACTGCGGCGAAATCCGCGCCTAGCAGCGCATTTACCCCCTGGCCGCGTAAGCTTCTGCATCGCTTATGGACGTCCTCGTTCTCATAGACAAACTCGACGACCTGATCCACAACGCCAGGCCCGTCCCGCTGACCGACCAGGTGCGCGTCGATCGCGAGGAGATCTACGACCTGCTCGACCAGATGCGGGCGACGATCCCCGAAGAGATCAAGCAGGCGCGCTGGATCGTCAAGGAACGCCAAGAGATGCTCGCCGAAGCCAAGCGCGAGGCTGAGCGCGTGCTCAAGGAGGCCCGCGACCAGCAGGAGAGCTTGATCTCCAGCGAGGAGGTCTACAAGCAGGCCGAGCGGGCCGCCGAGGAGATCATCGAGGACGCTCGCGAGACCGAGCGCCAGATCCGCCTCGGGGCCGAGGACTACGCCGACGAGATCCTTTCCACGCTCGAGGTCAATCTCGAGAAGTTCCTCGCTGCGGTGCAGCGGGGCCGCGATCGTCTTGCCGGACGCGACGAAGAGCCGGCCGAGGTCGGCTGAGGCGCTGCAAAGCGTTCAGTCGTAAGCCGCCCGGATCACGGCCAGGTCGTCGGCCTCCCAGACCACCTCACCACCACACCACTCGGCTTGCTCGCCTGCCGGCGACGGCAGGTCGAAGCCGGGTTCGATCGGGGTGACGCGGCGGTGCTCCTCGACCTCGACGACGTCACCGATGACGAGTGAGCGCGACTGCTCGCGCACCCGCCGAAACAGATCGCGCTTGGCGTCGGCGTCGAGGTGGTGAATCGTGAGCACGGCGATCACGAGATCCCACGGCCCGTCCGGAAGCGGGTCCTCGATGCGGCCGAGGCGCATCTCCTCCCAGCCGAGCTGGCGGGCCTTGAAGACCATCTCGGAGCTGGAATCGAGGCCGGTGATGCGAGTTTGCGGATAGCGGTCGAGTAACCGCTGCGTCGTCTCCGCGGTGCCGAAGCCAAGCTCGAGGACGCGGTCGGGGGCAAACGGGATCGCGGCGATGGTTTGCTCTTGCAGCTCTTCGTAGCGTGGGACCTCCTCGCGCATGAGGTCCATGTACGTCTCTGGATTTCAATCGGCCTGTGCGTTCATCGGGGTCGCTAACGTTGCTTCAGGAGTAGGAAGATGGCGGCGGCTGAGTATCACACGATCGATCTCGACCGGCTCGCGCTGAGCCCGGGTCAGGGGAAGCGCCTCGAGCTCGAGGTCGATGTCGCTGCGCTCGAATTCGGCGGCTACGACTACGAGGTCGACGAGGGCCCGCTGGCGGCACGACTTGAGATCTCGCGAAACGCGGCCGGGTACGCCATGCGACTGCGCTTCGAAGCCTCGATCGCCGGTCCCTGCGTGCGCTGCCTCGGCGAGGCTCGCGTCGGCGTCGCAGTGGATTCCCGCGAGGTCGACCAGGCGCTTGCGGATGACGAGGAGCTGCGCAGTCCATATGTCTCGGAAGGGATTCTCGCTTTGGCCGACTGGGCGCACGATGCGCTTGCTCTGGCGCTGCCGCTGAAGCTGCTGTGCCGCGCCGACTGCGCCGGCCTTTGCTCGGTCTGCGGTGTCTCGCTCAACGACGCCGATCCAGCGGCCCATGACCACGGCCGCCAACTGGACCCCCGCTGGGAGAAGCTCCGCGAGCTGCAATAAGGCGCCCGCCGCTACTATTGCCCGCTGCCATGGCCGTCCCCAAGAAGAGAACCTCCTCGACGCG
>JBKJXG010000284.1:0-10491 GCA_046716525.1 Solirubrobacterales bacterium | reverse complement strand
GACAACGGGTGCGTAGTGGGTCTCCGCCTGGAGCAGATCGGAGAGAGCATCGCGCATGACATCGTCGCGGTCGAGCACCGGGTCCGGGGACGTGTCCGGCTTTGCCGGCACGGTCAGCCCGCTCAGGTCGGACTCGGAGAGCCATCCAAGTGGACGCCGCTCCGAGTCGACGCAGAGTGCGTAGCGGACTTCGGCGTCGACGAGTTTGGCCCGAACCTCTTCGGTCGCCTGGCCGACGAAGGCCAGCGGCGCCTCCCAGAGATCGATGTCGGAAACGCGCATCAGCGCCAGGCGCTTGAGCGCACGATCGGCGCCGACGAAGTCCTCGACGAACTCGTCGGCGGGCGCCATCAGCAGCTCCGCCGGGGTCGCGAATTGCGCCAGGTGCCCACCCTGCTTGAGCACGGCGATGCGATCGCCCATCTTGATCGCCTCGTCGATGTCGTGGGTGACGAAGAGGATCGTCTTGCGGATCTCCGCCTGCAGGCGCAGGAACTCGTTCTGCAGCCGCTCGCGGGCGATCGGGTCGACGGCCCCGAAGGGCTCGTCCATCAACATCACACCGGGGTTCGCGGCAAGCGCGCGGGCGACGCCGACGCGCTGCTGCTGGCCGCCCGATAGCTGCGCGGGAAAGCGGTCGCCGAGCTCGGGGTCGAGTCCGATCAGGCTCAAGAGCTCACTCGCGCGCTCCTCGGCGCGCTCGCGCTCCCAGCCGATCAGCCCCGGCACCGTGGCGATGTTCTGGGTGATCGTGCGATGCGGGAACAGGCCTATCTGCTGGATCACGTAGCCAATCTCGCGGCGCAGCTCAGCCGGTGCGCGCTCTCTCACCGACCGTCCGCCGATGATGACGTCGCCTTCGGTGATCTCGACCATGCGATTGACCATCCGCATCGCGGTCGTCTTGCCGCAGCCCGTGGGGCCGACGAGCACGCAGATCTCGCCGGCCTCGACTTCGAGGCTGAGCTTGTCGACGGCTGGACTTTCGGCACCCGGATAACGCTTGGTCGCCTCGGCGAACTCGACCGAAAGCGCCTCCGCGTCCGCGCCCTGAGCACTCGCGTCTGCCTCCACCTCGGCGATCGTATCTGCTCAACCGGTAGACACTCGGGGGTGATGTCGGTGAAGCCATCGAGAGGACAGGTCGCGCGCAGGCGCCTGGCTGCTCTCGCGGCTTGTGCCGGGCTTGCATTTGTCGTCGGCATCGCCGTCGGCGCCGGGGGTGATGACTCGAGCGACACCACCGCCGGCGCCGAGACGCAAGCCCGGCCCGAGCTGCCGCGCGGCGGTCGCAGCCTGCTGCCCGAGCATCGCTTGGTGGGCTTCTACGGAGCGCCTCAGGACGACGCGCTCGGCGCCCTCGGAATCGGCTCGCCCGCGAGCGCCTCCGAGAACCTCGTCGAGCAGGCCCGCGAGTACGAGTCCGGCAATCGCCGGGTCCTGCCGGTGTTCGAGCTGCTTGCGACGATCGCTGCGGCGGCGCCTGGGGACGACGGCCTCTACCGGATCCGCCAGCCGCATTCTGTGATTCGCGAGTACCTCGACGAAGCGCGCCGCCGCAAAGGCCTATTGCTGCTCGACATCCAACCGGGACGCGCCGACTTCGCCGCCGAGGTGCAGCGCCTCGAGCGCTACTTGGTCGAGCCCGACGTCGGGCTTGCACTCGACCCCGAGTGGCACGTCACCGAGCCAGACGTTCCCGGCTCCGTGATCGGATCGGTCGACGTCGCCACGGTGAACGAGATCTCAGCCGAGCTCTCGGCGACCGTTCGCGAACTGGACCTTCCCGAGAAGCTCCTCGTGATCCACCAGTTCACCAGCGACATGATCGAAGGCGAGGCGGAGCCGCGCGATCGCCCCGGCATCGCCACCATCCTCAACGTCGACGGCTTCGGCGACCAGCCGAACAAGATCGCCAAGTACGACGAGCTCAAGCCGCAGCCGGGGAGTCCGCTCGACGCCGGCTTCAAGCTCTTCTACAGCGAGGACCTCGATCTGATGACGCCGGACGACGTGCTCGACCTGACGCCGAAGCCCGACCTGATCGTCTACGAATGAGCGAGATGGAAACGGCAGCGTGACCGAGGCTCAAGCAGGACTTCCCGGACTCTCGAGCGCCGAGGCCGCGCGCCGGCTGGAGCGCCTGGGTCCAGTTGAAGACGCCAGCAGCCGTTCGGTCGCGACGATCGTCGCCGCCAACGTCCTCACCCTGTTCAACGCGATCATCGGCGTCTTCTTCATCCTCATCCTCTCGCTCGGGCTGTGGGCAGACGCGATCTTCGGCGTGATCGCGATCGTCAACTCCTACATCGGCATCCGCCAGGAGCTCAGGGCCAAGGAGACGCTCGACCAGCTTGCCCTGCTGGTGGCGCCGAAGGCGAGGGCGATCCGTGACGGCCGCCTGATCGAGCTTCGTTCCGACGAGATCGTGCCTGGCGACACCGTCCGCGTCGAGCCGGGTGACCAGCTCGTCGCCGACGGCCCGCTTGTCGACTCCCGCGGCCTCGCCGTGGACGAGTCGCTGCTCACCGGCGAGTCGGACGGGATTCGCAAGAAACCGGGCGACCGCATGCTCTCGGGCTCGTTCGGGATCGCCGGCTCGGGCCATTACGAGGTCGACGCCGTGCGCCAGGATTCCTACGCGGAGAAGATCGCCGGAGAGGCGCGCGAGTTTCGCCATCCCCCTTCGCCGCTTCAGCTCGAGGTCAACCAGGTGCTGAAGGCGACGACGATCGCGCTGATTCCGATCGCGGTCATCGTCCTGCTCTCCTTCAGTCTGCGAAACGTCGAGTTTCGCGAGGCCGCCCAGACGGCGACCGCCGGCCTCGTGACCTTGATCCCCGAGGGCCTGGTCTTGCTGATGAGCGTCTCCCTCGCAGTGGCCGCCGTGCGCCTCGCGCGCCAGAACACCCTGGTCCAGCAGATGGCGGCGACCGAGGCGCTGGCCGCCGTCGACACGATCTGCGTCGACAAGACGGGCACGCTGACCGACGGCTCGCTTCGCCTCGTGCGCGTCGAGTCCGCCGACCCCTCCGATGTCGACGCCACCGAGCGCGATCTCGCCACCTTCGCCGCCTCCGCGGGAGAGCGAAACCGGACCCTGGAGACGATCGCCGAGAGCTTCCCCGGGCGGGCCGAGCGGGTCACCGCGGAGGTGCCGTTCTCGTCGGAGTGGAAGTGGAGCGGGCTCGAGATCGGCGGATCGAGCTTCGTCATCGGCGCTCCCGACATCCTCATCGCGGCCGGTGCCCTAACGCTCCCCGAGGGCCTACGGCGAGTGCTCGCAGAGCACACGTCGGCCGGGCGCCGGGTGATCGCATTCGGAGTCGCCCGCGGGCCCTTGCCTGCCGATCCCGCTGATCAGCCTCCGCCCGAGCTCGAGCCGAGGGCGCTGGTCGTTCTCGAAGAGACGCTGCGCCCCGATGCGGCGGAGACAATCGCCTACATGCGCGAGCAGCAGGTCGACCTGAAGCTGATCTCGGGCGATGCGCGCGAGACCGTGACCGCGGTGGCGCGGGCGATCGGCGTGCCTGCCGACGCGGGGGTCGTCGAAGGCTCCGAGATTCCCTCCGACAGGGGCGGGATAGCCGATGCGGCGTTTGGGAACACGGTTTTTTGCCGGATCAAGCCCGAGCAGAAGAAGGCGCTCGTCAGCGCCTTGTCCGATCGGGGAAGGTTCACGGCAATGATCGGCGATGGCGTCAACGACGTGCCGGCGCTGAAGCAGGCGCGGATGGCGGTGGCGATGGGCTCTGGCAGTCAGATCACCAAGGGAATCGCCGACATCGTCCTGCTGCGCGACGAGTTCTCGATGCTGCCGCGCGCGATCGCCGAAGGCAGGCGGATCGCCCGCAACATCCATCGCCTCGGGCGCCTCTACTTGACGAAGTCGGTCTACGCCGGGTTCTTGATCACCCTGACCTCGCTCTTCGGCCTCACTTTCCCCTTCCTACCGCGCCATCTCACCGTCGCCGCCTTCCTCACGATCGGCATCCCCTCGCTCGTCCTCGCGCTCGCGCCCAGCGAGGGCCCGCTCTATCGCGGGCGACTGCTCAAGGCTCTCGCCGCGTTTGCCTTCCCGGCCGGAATCGCGATGGGAATCGCTTCGCTGCTGTCGTTCTTCTTCGTCGATGGGCTCGCCGGCGGCAGCCTCGACGACGGCCGCACCGCGGCGACGACGACCCTGATCGTGCTCGGCCTCTGCTTCATCGTCTTGCTCGAGCGTGGGCCCGGCCGCGAGCACATCACGATCCAGAGCTACATGCTGATGTTGGTCGCGTCCCTCGGTGCTGTCTTTGCCGGCATCCTCGCGATCGAACCGGTCCGCGAGTTCTTCGAGCTCGAACTGCTCTCTGGCGGCCAGTGGTTCTTGGCCCTGCTGTGCGTCGCGATCGGACTCGCGCTCGCCGGCGCCGCCAGGCAGCTGCCCTACATCCAGCAACTCGAGATGCCCGTTGGCGGCGAACTCGATCACAACGACGGTCCCGAGCCGACCCATACGCCGCACACCGACGAATTCCCGGCCCTCGAATCCGAGGCGCCGACGAGGCGGCTGCGATGAGAGACCATCGCAGGACGAAGATCGTCGCCACGATCGGACCCGCGACACGAAGCGTCGAGAAGATGATCGAGCTGATCGCGGCCGGAGCGGACGTCTTTCGTTTCAACTTCTCTCACGGCACTCGCTCCGATCACACCGAGAACGTCGCCTGGGCACGCGAGGCGGCCGAGCGCTCCGGCAAGCAGATCGGAATCCTCGGCGATCTGCCCGGCCCGAAGATCCGCCTGGGCGACGTCGAGGACGGGATCGTCGGTTTGCGGCCAGGCAGCGAGATCACGCTGACCACGCGCGAGCAGCTCGGCACCCAAGAGTGTCTGCACGTCTCCTATGACGAGTTGCCCGCGGCGGTCTCGTCGGGAAGCGAGATCTATCTCGCCGACGGCCGGATTCGGCTTCGGGTGAACTCGGTGGAGGGTGAGAACGTCCGCTGCGCGGTCGAGGTTGGGGGGCGAGTCGCCTCGCATCAGGGCCTGAACCTGCCCGGTGCCACCGTCGGGCTGCCCGCGGCCGGCCGCGAGGATCTCGAGTGGGTCGACTTCGCCGTCGAGCAGGAGATCGACCTGCTCGCGGTCTCGTTCGTACGCAGGGCGGAGGATCTCGCTCCCGTGGAGCGCAGGGTGCGCACCAGCGGGACCGACATCCCGGTGATCGCAAAGATCGAGAAGCCCGAAGCCGCAGAGCGAGCCGAGGACATCGTCAAGGCTGTTACGGCGGGGATCATGGTGGCCCGCGGCGATCTCGGTATCGAGCTGCCGATCGAACAGGTACCCCGCGTGCAACGGCGACTATTGGCGCTGGCCGGCAAGTACGCGCGGCCGTCGATCACCGCGACCCAGATGCTCGCATCGATGGTCGCAGCGCCGCGGCCGACTCGAGCCGAGGTCACCGACGTCGCCAACGCGATCTATCAGGGCACCGACGCGGTGATGCTCTCGGAGGAGACAGCAATCGGCGAGCACGCCGCGGAGGCCGTTCGGGTGATGGACCGCATCGCGCGCTCGACCGAGACCGACCTGCCTTACGGAGACTGGGTTTTCGACCGGGTCGCCTCGGACTCCAACGACGTCGCCGGTTCGGTCGCGCGGGCGGCCGTCGGCTCCACCTACACGCTCGGGCTCGCGGCGATCGTCGTGCCGACCCGCAGCGGCCGTACCGCTCGACTCGTTTCCGCGCATCGCCCGCGGGTGCCGGTACTGGCGATCTCGCCGAGGATGGAGACTGTGCGCCGGCTCAATCTGCTGTTCGGTGTGCAATGTGCGCTGGCCGAAGACTGGACTGGGATCACGCAACTGCTGGACGAGTGCGCCCGGCTCGCTAAGAGCTGCGACGTCGCAAAATCGGGCGATCTGATCGCGATCACCGCCGGGCTCCCCCAGCAGGGGCTGGGAACCAACCTGTTCGAGGTCCACCGCGTCCCGTGAGCTCGACGCCAGTGCGCGTCCTCGCGCCACTGGCGCTCATGGGCGTGATCTTCTACCTCTCCGCCCAGCAGGCAGTCGGGCCCTCGCTTCCCGAGTGGACGCGATGGGTTGCGCATTTCAGCGAGTACGCGGCGCTTGCGGCGCTGTGGATCTGGGCGCTGGCGCCCGAGCTCGGGCGCCGTGCGATCTGGGCCGCGATCACGATCTCGTGCGCATATGCGATCAGCGACGAGATTCACCAGAGCTTCGTCGCGGGACGGGACTCCGATCCGTTGGATGTGGTGGTTGACTCGATTGGGATTGCGACGGCCGCTTTGGTGTGCGGGCGGTTGTTGGGGCGGGGCCGTCGCGATGGTGGCGATGCGGAACCGGGTCAGGCTGGGTAGGGGTGCGGTGTATGAAGCGGTGGCTCGAGGCATCGTGCGGCTTCACCGAGGACGTGGTTGACATTAAGCCCCCATACGGGTGTCAAAGTCGACAACGTTCCAGATTCGCGCCCTCCGCCCGCGCCAGGCCGATCCGTTCCCCTCACTGACCGACCCTTCCCCACCGCTGATAGCTTCGCCACATGCCTGAGCGGGAGTTCGACGTCGTCGTCTTCGGTGCGACCAGCGTCACCGGGCGACGGGTCGCCGCCTATCTCGCCGAGCGCACGGCCGATACCGATCTCAGCTGGGCTGCAGCGGCGCGGGACCTCGCCAAGCTCGACCGCGTCCTCGGCGACGAACGTGTGCAGGCCCCGGCGGTGATCGCAGCTGACATCGGCGACCCACAAGCGTTGCGCGAGATGGCCTCGCGCGCTCGGGTGGTGATCAACCTCGTCGGCCCCTACACCCGCTTCGGCGAACCGGTGATCCAGGCCTGTGTCGCCGCGGGCGCGCATTACGTCGACCTCACCGGCGAGGTCCCGTTCGTGCGCCGGATGATCGACGCCCACGACGAGGCGGCGCGCGCGGCTGAGGTGAAGATCGTCCAGGTCTGCGGCTTCGAGGCCCTGCCCCCCGACCTCGGCGTCGCGCTCGCGCGCGCGACGGCCGCCGAGCGCTTTGGCGAGTCGCTCGCAACGGTCGATCTCGAGCTCGCGGTCACGGCCATGCCCCCCGGTATGCCGCGGCCATCGACCTGCTCTCGGGCGGCACGATCCAGAGCATGGCCGAGATCGCCGGCGACCCCGATGCCGCTCGCTTGGCCGACCCCTCGGTGCTTATCGACGACCCGCTCGCCGCCCAGGCCGTGCGCGAACACAGCCCGATCGGGCTCCTGCCACGACGCGGTATGCGCGGCTCGGTGCTTGCGCCGATGAGCCCGGCGGCCTTCATCAACCCGGCCGTGATCCACCGCAGCGCCGCGCTTGCAGCCACAGTTGCAGGCGAGCCATTGCAGCCGTTTCGCTATCGCGAGGGGATGACGATCCCCGGCCCGACGCCCACCCTGCCCCTGCGCTACGCCGCGGCCGGCGCGATGGCCGGCCTGCAGGCGGGCCTCGCCGCGGCCGCGCGATCGCGCCCGGCAATCCGCAGTCGCGTCAGCGCCGCCATGCGCAAGTCGCTTCCCGGCTCGGGCTTCGGTCCCGCCGCCGATCGGCTCGAGGCTTGGCGCTGGCGCATCGATATCGCCGCACGAACTGCCGCGGGCAACGCCGTCGCTGTGGCGATCGAGGCTGAGGGCCACCCCGGCTACCTCGCCACGGCGCGAATGCTGGCCGAGGCCGGGCTCCTGCTCGCCGACGACGGCGCTGCGCCCCCAGGCGCCGGCTGCCTCACCCCCGCGGCGGCGCTTGGCACGGCCGAGATCGAGCGCTTCGAGCGGGCTCGGCTGCGCTTCGCCCTCCCCTGAACTCGGACGCGACCTGGAGAGATCGTCCGAGCTAACATTTCCGCAAGGAGCGGGGAAATCTGCCAAGCTCCTACCTCAAAGTGTGGACAAGCGCTGAAATGTGGTAGACAGATGCCTCTGAAGCCCGGCAACGCAGCCACGGAGACGGACGAAGTTTCCGAGACCCTCGCGCTCGGCGGTGGCCTCGAGCAGCCTCTGCGCGCGCTCACCCGGGTGCTGGAGGATCGCTACGCGGACCTCGCCCATCACGGCGGGTCGGTCTCAGGCTACGCGGCGATGACCGCACATGAGCTCGGGCTAGAGCCCGAACGCGTCGAACGCATCGGCCTCGCCGGTGAGCTCCACGACGTCGGCAAGGTAGGGCTGCGGGAGGAGATTCTGCGCAAGCCCGGCAAGCTCAACGAGATTGAGTGGCAGCAGATCAAGTGCCACCCTCAGATCGGAGCCGACCTGCTCTACAGCTGCAACCTCGACGATGTCGGGAGCTGGGTGCTTTCCCATCACGAACGCCCAGACGGTCAGGGCTATCCCCACGGGATGGGCGCCGACGAGATCCCGGTGGAGTCGAGGATCCTCGCGGTCGCCGACGCCTACGACGCGATGCGATCCGAGCGCGTGTACAAGGCGCCGATGACCCAAGAGGAGGCAGCTGCCGAGCTGATGCGGGAAGCCGGGAGCCAGTTCGACACGCATGTCGTCGAAACGTTCCTCGAGGCGCTCTCGCGACTCGGGCGGCCCGCCCGCGCCGCCGCGCGCTAGAACCTCAGCTCGATCCGCTCCCAGCGGTCGAGCCGCCGAGACCATGGTCGCCGTAGGGCTCGTCGCGCTCGCGCACGGCGTCGCGAAAGCCAGACTCGGCGGCGCGGCGGACGAAGTCGAAGCCCTCGGGGGTGTGGCGTGCGATGCCGTCGAAGAACGTGCCCAGCGTCTGGGTCGCCTGCAGTCCCTGCGCGTACAGCGCCTGGTTGACCAGCAGCTTGTGCATGACGAGCTGATTGATCGGGATCCGCGCGACCCGTTCGAGCAGGTCCTCGAAGACGTCGTCGAGTTGCGCCAGCGGCGCGCACTCGTTCGCCAGTCCCCACTCGACAGCCTCCCGGCCTGAGAGCGAGTCACCGGTGAGGAGCAGGCGCTTGGCCCGCGCCGGGCCGATCCGGTGGGCCCACAACGCCGTCGTCGGCACGCCCCATACCCGTGCCGGCGGGTAGCCGATCTTGGCGTCGTCGGCGATCACCAGCAGGTCCGAGCACAGCGCCATGTCGGTGCCGCCCGCCACGCAGAAACCGTGGACCTTGCAGACCACCGGCTTCTCGGAATGAAACAAGCTCATGAACCCACGCACGTTTCGCGACATCATCTGAAAGTCTGTGATCGGGTCCCAGGTCCGGCTCGGATCATGGTTTTCCGCGATCACCGATGGGTCCAGTGGCGAGCCGGAAACAACTGACGCTCCGCCCGCCTCCTCCGCTTCGAGTCCGGGAGCGGCCGGGTCAGCCGAGGCCCCGCCCCCCATGCCTTCCGCAGAGGTCACGAGGTCGTATCCCCCGCAAAAGCCGGTGCCGTTGCCTGCCAGGGCGATTACATGGATCTCGGGGTCGAGGTTGGCGCGTTCGACGCAGGCGCTGAGCTCGTGCGGCATCTCGAGCGTGATCGCGTTGCCACGCTCGGGCCGGTCGAGCGTGATCCGCGCGACCCGGCCCGATGTCTCGTAGGTCATCGTCTCGTGTGCCACGCACCGGACGCTATCGCGGGTCCGGCGCGCGGCGCGGCTTGAGAACATCCAAGGATGGCCAAGGAAGCAACGACGATCGAAGCGGCCGGGCGCGAGGTTCGCCTCTCGAGCCCGAGCAAGGTGTACTTCCCGCAGCCTGGCTTCACCAAGCTCGACCTCGCGACCTATTACGTCGACCTCGCCGAAGCGGCCTGCCGCCACCTCGCCGAGCGCCCGACGACGATGAAGCGCTTCGTCAACGGCATCGACGAGGAGTTCTTCTTCCAAAAAAGGGTTCCCAAGAACGCTCCCGACTGGCTCGAGACCGCGACCGTGCGCTTCCCCAGTGGCCGCAGCGCGACCGAGCTCGTCGCGGGCGACGCCGCGCATGTCGTCTGGGCGGTCAACCTCGGCGTCATCGACTTCAACCCGTGGCCGGCGCGGCGTTCTGACCTCGACCACCCCGACGAGTTGCGCGTCGACCTCGACCCGACGCCCGAGGTCGGCTTCGAAGAAGTGCGAAAGGTGGCGCTCGTCGTCCACGAGGTGCTCAGCGACCACGGTCTGCTCGGCTTCCCCAAGACATCTGGCTCGCGCGGCATCCACGTCAACGTCAGGGTCGAGCCGAAGTGGGACTTCACCGAGGTTCGCCGCGCGGCGTTGGCGCTGGCGCGCGAGGTCGAGCGCCGCACCGACCTGGCGACCTCGAAGTGGTGGAAGGAGGAACGCCACGGCGTCTTCGTCGACTACAACCAGAACGCCCGCGACCGCACCGTCGCCTCCGCCTACTCGGTCAGGCCGGTGGCCGACGCGCGCGTTTCCACGCCGCTGGAGTGGGACGAGGTTCCCGACGTCGACCCGGCCGAACTGCGCCTCGACACCGTTCCCAAGCGGGTCGCCGAGCGCGGCGACCCGGCGGCGGCGATCGATGCCGTCTCGCAATCGCTCGATTCCCTGCTCGA
>JBKJXG010000283.1:0-2797 GCA_046716525.1 Solirubrobacterales bacterium | reverse complement strand
CCTCGAGGCCGACGGCCGGCCAGCACTCCCAGAGCGACGGCAGCACGACGACATCGTGCTGCTCGAAGATCGCCGGCAAGCGCTCGCGTCGCACCTGATCGAGAAACTCGACGCGCGAGTCGTCACCGATCATCACCTCGAGCATCGAGCGGACGGACTGTCCCAGTGGTGCGGTGTCGGTGTCGCCCCCGACGAAGGTCAGGCGCAGGCGATCGTCGCCGATGCCCGAAACAGCGCGGGCGAGGTTGAGGACTCCCTTGCGCCGCTCGAGCCGCCCGACGTAGAGCAACCGGGTGGTGCCATCCTCGGCCCGCGCCTCGGTGCTGGGCGGGTCGAGGTCGGATGCGACCAGGAGCGGATGTCGCACCCGGACCGGATCGGCGATCCCATCAGCGCCGAAGTAACGCTGATAGGAACCGAGCACGTCCCCCCCGGGCCAGACGAAGTGGTCGCAGTTGGCGAGCGCGTAGCGCTCGATCTCGTGTGTCAACCGGGTCTCGAAGTCCTCGGGCAGATGGCCGTCGAGGACGCTCGTGATCTCGCCGGTCGTGTATGCGCGCACGCAAACCGTCGTCCGCGCCAGCCGCGGATCGCCGCAGCGTCGCGCCTGAGCGGCGACGAACCCCTCGCCCAGGTAATCAGGGCACTCGAGCAGGTTGGGCCCGCCGCCGGGATAAGCCTCACAGACAGCTTCGAACGCCCGCGCGCTCCACAGCGACAGCGCACCTTCGGTCTCACCGACCTCCCATGCTCGCGGCTCGTCGACGAAACGGACCTCGACACCGGCAGGC
Organism: Solirubrobacterales bacterium; assembly: GCA_046716525.1. Taxonomy (GTDB): domain Bacteria; phylum Actinomycetota; class Thermoleophilia; order Solirubrobacterales; family 70-9; genus WHSW01. Next base: position 2,006 of record JBKJXG010000283.1, on the reverse strand, counting down.
AAAGAATCGTTCGACGGCGACGCTTCGTAGGCTCGGCGATGCTGGGAGGTCGTAAAGATCGTCACCTCAGCCACCGTTGCCAGCACCTGCGCCGCCGCGGTCACATACGTGCCGATCCCGCCACCCCCGAAGGGCGCCACCTCGCGCGAGACGAAGGCAATAGTCGGGCGCGTGCTCACCGGCCGCGGAATCTCATGCGGACCGCAGCCTGAACGCGGTCCAGCGAGCCGAGCCGGCGATCGCGGGCCTCGCGCAGCAGCGCCGCGGTCGGGACGATGCGCTGCTGCAAGGCCGTGCTGCCGGGCGACCTCGGCCGCGCGCCGTCGACGATGACGATGCCGAGACCTCCCCAGATCTCGTTCTCGAGCTCGGCATCGCTGAAGAGCGAGCCGGCGACGAAGTCGGGCTCGACGTGGACGACCTTCGCGTGAGCGTCGAAATCAACAGCGTCGATGCCCGCGCGCACCTCCTCGTTGGCGGTGTCGTGGAAGAGGATCACCGTTTGCTCGATCGCGGCAGACGCCAGAAGGTCCTCGGCGTCGCGACGGACGCCGTCAGCAGAGTGATCGCCATCGACCAGCACGAAATCGACGTGGCGCCTGGTCTCGGCCAGTTGGGCGAGGAAGGCGGGCAGCAGAACATGGCTGTCGCCGGCATGGAAGCTCGCGTGCTCGATCGCGGCGATGTCGGCAGCCGGCGCGACCAGGTCGAACGAATGGACCTCGGAGCTGTGCTCTGAGATCCGGCGCAAGCTGCCGCCCTCGGCGGTGCCGATCTCGACCGCGAGCGCCGGCTTCAAGGCAGCGAGAATGCCCTCGAGCGCGGCACGCTCGCCGAGGCTCATCTGTTGTGGCCCTCCGGTCAGGGCGTCGAGCGATCCGGTCATCAGCCGGTTGACCCTAGATGACTGGCGCCTACCACCAGACCGTGGTGTCGACTCCTTCGAGATCATCGACGGGCGTCGTGTAGACGCCCGAGGAGAGGTATTTCCAGCCATCGTCAGGAACCAGGAAGACAACGTTGCCTTGCTCGAGCTCGCCGGCGATGCGAACGCAGATGGCGGCGACGGCGCCTGCGGAGACGCCGGCGAAAAGCCCCTCCTCATGCAGCAGCTTCTGGGTCCAGACGATCGCGTCGCGATTCGAGACCAGGATCTTTCGGTCGAGCAGCGCGAGGTCGATGATCGGCGGGATGAAGCCGTCGTCGAGTGAGCGCAGGCCCGATACGAGCTCGCCCTGCATCGGCTCGGCGGCGACGATCTTGGTCTCGGGATCGGCCTCTTTGAGGCGGCGCCCGACACCCATCAAGGTGCCGCCTGTGCCGAGTCCGGCCACGAAGGCCGCCACGGAGTCGAGCTCGTCGAGGATCTCGACCGCGGTGCCGTGATAGTGGGCGCCCGGGTTCGCCTGGTTGCCGTACTGGTACGGCATGTAATACGAGGCGTCGCCCTCGGCGATCTCGAGGGCCAGCTCGACGGAGCCGTTCGAGCCCTTGGCGCCCTCGGAGTAGACGATGTCGGCGCCGAACATCCGCAGCATCTGCGACCGCTCCTCGGTGACGTTGTCGGGCATCACGGCCTTGAACGGATAGCCCTTGCGCCGGCAGATCATCGCCAACGCGATCCCCGTGTTTCCCGAAGTCGGCTCGAGAATGGTCTGGCCAGGCGCGATCGCGCCCTCGCCCTCGGCCGCCTCGATCATCGCCTTGGCGACGCGATCCTTCACCGAGCCGGTCGGGTTTCGGCCCTCGAGCTTGGCAAAGATCCTGACGCCGGCCTTGGGCGAAAGACGCGGCAACTCGACTAGCGGCGTGTTGCCGACGGCCTCGATGACGTTGCCGTAGCGCCCCCCGCAGGGGCGGTTGAGCATTGGCTCCAGCATCGCTATAGAAAGTGTAGTGCCAGTGGAGCATCAGCAAGAACACCGGCTCCTCGATGCAGCTCGCGCTCTTGGGCCGCCGCTGGAGATCACCGACTGGTCACTCGATCGTGACGCGCTCGAGCTCGT
>JBKJXG010000282.1:0-5465 GCA_046716525.1 Solirubrobacterales bacterium | reverse complement strand
CGGGCACCCAGCTCGTCCCGGCGAGCGGCACCTTCGCCATCGCCGCGGCTTCGACGGTCAACGCGACCATGTCCTCGGGCTCGAGGTTGTGCACGTGAGACTTACCGCAGGCCCGTGCCAGCGTCTGCGCCTCGAGCACCATCGCCCGCAGGTAGTTTGCCAGCCGGCGGCCGCCCAGCTCGGGGTCGAAGCGGCTCGCGAGCTCTGAGTCCTGGGTCGAGATCCCGGCCGGATCCCGGCCCTCGTGCCAATCGTCGTAGAAGCCGGCCACGGTCCCGATCCGCTCGTAGGCCTCCTCGAACTGGGGCGAGTTGTCGCCGAGCGCGATCACGGCCGCGACGCCGATCGAGACCGCATCGGCACCGAGCGCCAAGGCCTTGGCGACGTCGGCCCCGGAGCGGACCCCGCCGGAGACGATCAACTGGACCTCGCGGTGCATGCCGAGCTCCTGCAGCGATCGCACCGCCTCGGGGATCGCCGCAAGGATCGGGATCCCGACATGCTCGATGAACACCTCCTGGCTCGCCGCCGTCCCCCCCTCCATGCCGTCGAGGACGATCACGTCGGCTCCCGCCTTGACCGCCAGCGCGACGTCGAAATAGGTCCGCGTCGCCCCGATCTTCACGTACACGGGCTTGCGCCAATCGGTGATCTCGCGCAACTCGCCGATCTTGATCTCGAGGTCGTCGGGCCCGGTCCAGTCGGGATGGCGACACGCGCTGCGCTGGTCGACGCCCTTTGGCAGGTCGCGCATCTCGGCGACGCGATCGGAGATCTTCTGGCCCAGCAGCATGCCGCCGCCGCCCGGCTTCGCCCCCTGTCCGACGACGACCTCGACCGCGTCGGCGCGGCGCAGGTCGTCGGGGTTCACCCCGTAGCGGGAGGGAAGGATCTGGTAGATGAGCTTGTCGGAGTGCTCGCGCTCCTCGGGCAGCATGCCGCCGTCGCCGGTCGTGGTCGACGTTCCGACCGCGCTCGCCCCGCGACCGAGCGCCTCCTTGGCCGGGGCCGAGAGGGCGCCGAAGCTCATCCCCGCGATCGTGATCGGAATCTCCAGCTTCACAGGCTCGCTCGCGAACCGGGTGCCGAGGGTGACGTCGGTGGCACAGCGTTCGCGATAGCCCTCGAGCGGGTAGCGCGAGATGCTGGCGCCGAGGAGGAGCAGGTCGTCGAAGTGCGGCACCCGGCGCTTGGCGCCGAATCCGCGGATGTCGTAGATCCCCTCCCGCGCCATACGGTGGATCTCGTGGATGGTGTTACGGTCGAAGAGGGCGGACTCGCGCAGGCCCGGACGCCAGCCGGCGAGCCCGGGCCGCAAGCCCTCGCGCTTGCTGAGCGGGTCGGACTCGCCCATCAGTATGCGCCCGCGTTGTCGACGTCGAAGGTGTAGAGCTTGCGGGCCGATCCGTAACGGCGGAACTCGACGGCGTCGGCGTCGGCTTGCGCGCGCTCGAGCAGCTCTCCGAGCTCGGAGCGATGCTCGTCGCGCATCTCCTTCTCGACGCAATCGGCTCCCAGGCTCGCGACCTCGCCGCGGACGTACACCCGAGCCTCGTAGATCGAGTCGCCGAGGTCCATGCCGGCGTCACCGCAGACGACCAGGGTCCCGCGCTGCGCCATGAACGCCCCGACGTGGCCGATGGAGCCACAGACGACGATGTCCACCCCTTTCATCGAGATCCCGCAGCGCGCGGAGGCGCTTCCCTTGACGACCAGCACGCCGCCCCGGCCCGAGGCGCCCGCCGACTGACTCGCGTCGCCGTCGACGACCACTGTCCCCGACATCATGTTCTCTGCCACACCGAGGCCGCAGTTGCCCTCGACCCGCACGGTCGCGAGCTTGTTCATCCCGGCGCAGTAGTAGCCCACGTGCCCGTCGATTTCGATCTCGGCGTCGGCATCGAGGCCGACGGCGACCGAGTGGGCTCCGTTCGGGTTAGTGATCCGCCAGCGCGAGCCATCAGAATCGAGATCGTGCAGGCGCTGGTTGAGCTCCCGGACCGTGGTGATCGCGAGATCGACGGTCTCCAGCGCAGGCGCCGCCGAGCTCACGCGACCATCGCGCGCTGCCACGAATACACGCGCCCCGGCTCGGGCTCCCACAGCTCTGCCTCGTCGGCCCCCGGGAGCGCGGCGATCGCCCGGTACTCCGAGGCCATCGCCACCCAGTCGTCGCTTTCGGCCAGCACGGCCGGCTTGCACGCGATCGGGTCGCGCAGGACAGCGAAGCCGTCGGCGGTGCCGACGGCGAAGGTGTAGAAGCCGTCGAGATCGTCGAGGCAGCCGCGAAGCGCCTGCTCGAGGTCGTCGCCCTCCGACAGGCGCCAGGTGAGATACCCGGCGGCGACCTCGGTGTCGTTGTCGGTCTGGAACCTCATCCCCTTGCGCCTCAGTTCCGAGCGCAGCCGGTTGTGGTTCGAGTGCGACCCGTTGTGGACGAGGCAGAGGTCGAGCCCGGTCGAGAAGGGGTGGGAGTGCTCGGTCGTAACCCGGCTCTCGGTGGCCATCCGCGTGTGCCCAAGGGCGTGAGTCGCCGAGACGCCCGCGAGGCCGAAGCGCTCGACGAAGTCGCGCGGATCGACGGCCTCCTTGTAGATCTCGATCCGCTCGCCGACGCTCATCACTCGGACCTCGGGATGGCGCTCGGTGAGCCAGGCCTCGACCTCGGCCGAGCCGCCGGGGACGACGAAGAGCGCGTGCGAGGCCCTGACCTCCGGCCCGGCCGCGCCGCCGAACTCCTCTGCCAGCTCCCCGGCCAGCTCGGGCCACGGCGGCACGGCTTCGGGCGAGAACAGCGAGACCTTGCAGGCACCCGCCGGGGCGCGATCGCGGTAGAGCGCCACCCCGGCGCTGTCGGGGCCGCGATCGGCGAGCTGCGAGAGCATCGCGCTCAGGTGGGCGCCGAGCTCCTCCTCAATCGAGGTCGACTTGCTGAACAGACCGGCGATTCCGCACATGGTTGAACCTCGTCCTCACTCATCTCAATCTCAGTAATGCTGGAGATACCGGTCGATCTCCCACTGTGTGATCTGCTCGTGCGCCGCCTGCCACTCGCGCCGCTTGCAGCGGACGAAGTAGTCGAGATAGTCCTCGTCGCCGACCGAGCCGAGCGCCTTGCGCAGCACGTCGTCGCCCTCGAGCTCGCGGGTCGCGTCGAGCAGGTTGGCGGGCAGCGTCTCGATGCCCATCTCCCGCCTCTCGGCCTCGCTCGTCTCGTACATATTGGCCGAGGTCGGCTCCCCTGGATCGAGCCCGCGCTCGATCCCGTCGAGGCCCGCCGCAAGGATCACAGCCGAGGCCAGATAGGGGTTGCAGGCGCCGTCGACGGTCCGATCCTCGATCCGCCCCGCCTCGGGGATGCGGAGCATCATCGTCCGGTTGTTGTAGCCATAGGTGACGTAGGCCGGTGCCCAGGTGGCCCCACTCGTCGGGGCTCCGATCACGAGGCGCTTGTAGGAGGAGACGGTGGGGGCGGTTACGGCGATGTAGGCCTTCGCGTGCTCCTTGAGGCCGGCGATGAACTGGTAGGCGACCTCGCTCAGGCCCAGGCCCCGCGGGTCGTCGCTCCGATCGCGCGCGAAGAGGTTCGTCTCGCCGTCCCAGAGGCTCATGTGGAAATGGGCCCCGTTGCCGGTCAGGTGAGCGAACGGCTTCGGCATGAAGGTGGCGATCAGGCCACGCTCCTGCGCCATCGCCTCGACCATGTAGCGGTAGAACACCGCCCGGTCACAGGTCGTGAGCGCGTCCGCGTAGGCGAAGTTCTGCTCGAACTGGCCGTTGGCGTCCTCGTGGTCGGTGGCGTACATCTCCCACCCGAGCGAGTTGACGTGGCGGCTGACCTCGGCGACGAAGTCGAACGAGCGCGTCAGCGCGCGGATGTCGTAACACGGCTGCTCGAGCGTGTCCAGCGGGTCGGCGATCTCGATCCCGCCGTCCTCGGTGCGGCGGACGAGGAAGTACTCGAGCTCGCAGCCGACCTTGAACTCGTATCCGGCCTCGCGCGCGCGCTCGACCTGGCGCCGCAGGATCGTCCGCGGGCAGTAGGGCCAGGCCTCGCCCTCGACCGTGGCGTCGCACGCGAACCAGCCAATCTCAGGCTTCCAGGGGAGCTGCGTGAAGGTGCCCACGTCGGGCATCGCGATCAGGTCGGGACTGTCTGGCGTCTGGCCGATGTCGCCGGCCGCGAAGCCGGCGAACCCGGCTCCGTCGGTGAGCAGGGCGTCGAGCTGCTGCACGGGGACCAGCTTCGCGCTCGGCTTCGCGTGCATGTCGACGAACTGCGCAAAGAGGAACTCGATCCCGTTCTCGGCAACCGCTCGGCGAACGTCCTCGGGCGTTGAGCGCGGTGGCATGCCTGGATGTATTGCACATATGCCGTGCCCGAGCAATGGCCGCTCACGCCAACATTTGCGGTCCGCCTATGTCCGTTCTTCACATACTTGGCCGGCTCCGCGCGAGCCCCGCCCCGCGCCCACAGCGGTGTTTGCGTTTCTGTACCAATTTGTCTAGTCTGTCCGCCGAGGGTCCCAGACCACCCCAGACGCAAATGTCGTTTCTGCTTATCTGTCCGAACTGCGGCGAGCGCGAGGTCACCGACTTCGCCTATGGCGGCGAGGCCGTGCCTCGACCGGCGACGAAGCCGTCCGAGCGAGAGCTGAACACCTACAACTACTTCCGCCGCAACGTCGCCGGCGTCCAGCGCGAGTGGTGGTATCACCGGTCGGGTTGCCGCGCCTGGTTCCTCGCCGAACGCGACACCACCACCAACGAGGTGCATTGGGTGGGCCTGCCCGGAATATGAGCCGCCTGCCCCCCGCGCCCAGTCACCGAATCGACCGCGAGCGGCGGCTCGAGTTCAGCTTCGATGGCAAGCCGGTGGAGGCGTTCGAGGGCGACACGATCGGCTCGGCCCTTCACGCCGGCGGGCTTCGCGTGCTCTCGCGCAGCTTCAAGTACCACCGCCCCCGCGGCCTGCTCTGCTGCGCGGGGCAGTGCCCGAACTGCCTCGTCGAGGTCGACGGCTGGCCCGGCGTCCGGGCCTGCACCGAGCCGGTGCGCGAGGGGATGAAGGTCAAGCACATGAACGCCAGTCCCTCGCTGCGCTTCGACCTCATGCGCGGCACCGACATCTTCGGCAAGCGTCTCACCCCGCCCGGCTTCTACTACAAGACCTTCATCAGGCCGCGGCGGCTGTGGCCGCTGTACGAGAAGGTGCTGCGCAACGCCGCCGGCCTCGGCAGGCTCCGTCGGAGCCAGGCCGAGCGCGAGTGGCGCACCGAGTACCGCCGGCGCCGCGCGGACGGTCTCGTGGTCGGCGGCGGCGGGGCGGGGATGGCAGCGGCGCTTCGCGCGGCGGAGCTCGGAGCCGACGTGGTCCTCGTCGACGACGGCCCGGAGCTTGGTGGGGCGCTGCGCGCCGGCGACGGCGCCGGCAAGGCGCGCGAGCTGGCGGCCCGGGTCCGCGA
>JBKJXG010000281.1:0-3509 GCA_046716525.1 Solirubrobacterales bacterium | reverse complement strand
GGGTCGGTGAGGTCGTCGGCGGGGACGTAGACGGCTTGGATCGAGGTCACCGAGCCCTGCTGAGTCGAGGTGATCCGTTCCTGCAGCACGCCCATCTCGGTCTCCAGCGTCGGCTGGTAACCGACCGCCGAGGGCATGCGCCCGAGCAGCGCCGAGACCTCGGAGCCCGCCTGGACGAAGCGGAAGATGTTGTCGATGAACAGGAGCACGTCCTGGCCGCCCTCCTCGCGGAAGTACTCCGCCATCGTCAGGCCCGAGAGCGCGACGCGCAGGCGGGCGCCGGGCGGCTCGTTCATCTGCCCGAAGACCATCATCGTGCGGTCGAGGACGCCGGATTCCTTCATCTCGAGCCAGAGGTCGTTGCCCTCTCGCGAGCGCTCGCCGACGCCGCAGAACGCCGAGCGGCCCTCGTGCTCCTCGGCGATGTTTCGGATCAGCTCCTGGATCAGCACGGTCTTGCCGACGCCGGCGCCACCGAAGAGGCCGACCTTGCCGCCCTTGGCGTAAGGGGCGAGCAGGTCGACGACCTTGATCCCGGTCTCGAGGATCTCCTGGGTTGGAATCAGATCCTCGACGCTGGGTGCCGGGCGATGGATCGGCCAGCGCTCATCGCCGGTGATCTCCGCGCCGTTGTCGATCGGCTCACCGAGCAGGTTGAAGATGCGCCCGAGCGTCTGCTCGCCGACCGGGACCGTGATCGGCCCGCCCGTGTCGACGACCTCGTCGCCGCGCTGAAGGCCATCGGTTGCGTCCATCGCGACGGCGCGCACGCGGTCGTCGCCGAGGTGCTGCTGCACCTCGCAGACGAGGTCCAGAGGCGGCCGGTCGTCGTCGTCGTCTTGGCCGACCGTGATCCTCAGCGCCGAGTAGATCTCGGGCAGCTCGTCGGTGAACAGCGCGTCGACGACGACGCCGGTGACCGACTCGACCCTGCCGATGTTGCTGCCATTGCCGTTGGCATCGTCACCGCTGGCGTTGGTTTCAGTTGCTTTGGTTTCGTTTCCGTTGTCTTCAGCCATGAATCTCCTTCGTAGCGTCAGCCGAGCGCTTCCGCGCCTCCGACCACTTCAAGAATCTCCTGCGTGATTTCCGCCTGGCGGGCGCGGTTCATCGCCAGCGTCAGGTCGCCGATCATGTCCTGTGCGTTCTCCGCTGCCGAGCGCATCGCGGTCATTCGTGCCCCGAGCTCCGATGCCGAGGACTCGAGCAGCGCCCGGTAGACCGAGAGGTCCACGTACTCCTCGAACAGCATCGGCAACAGCTGCTCGGGCTCCGGCTCGTAGTCCCAGTAAGCCTTGCGGTGCGCCTCGGCCAGCTCCTCATCGAGGTCCTCTTCCTGGTCGGGGATGCCCTCGCCGAAGACCTCCGCCTGCTGCAGCGGCAGCAGCGTCTGGCGGCGCACGTACTGCGTCAGTGGCGAGACGTAGCGGTTGTAGACGAGCTCGACGCGATCGAGCTCCTCGTCGGTGTAGGCCGTGGTCGCATCACGCGAGATCTCGCGTGCGTCGGTGAAGGCGGGGCGATCGGTGAAGCCGACGTAGGAGTTCTCCACGGTCTCGCCGCGAAAGCCCAGGGTCGAGGTGCCGCGGCGGCCGATCACCGCGAAGCTGACCTCAGCGCCGTCATCGGCGAACTCCCGCTTGAGCCTGATGCCCTCGCGGATGATGTTGGTGTTGAAGGCACCGGCGAGGCCGCGGTCACCGGTGACGAGGATGATGCCGACGTTCTTGACCTGCTCGCGCTCCTCGAGCAAGGCGACGCGGGGGATTCCTTGCGAGGCGTCGGAGACCTGTTGGGTCATCTTGCGGATCGCCTGCGCGTAGGGGCGCATCGCCGCGATGCGCTGCTCGGCGCGGCGCAGCCGCGCCGCGGCGACCATCTCCATCGCGCGGGTGATCTTGTGGATGTTCTTGACGGACGCGATCCGCGTCCGCACTTCCTTCTGAGTCGCCATGGTCGGCCTGCGGCTACGCCTTCACCTCCTCGGTGTCCTCAGCGTCCTCGGATTGCCCGGCGTCGTCGTCGGAGTCGTCGCCGTCGTCCGCATCCTCGGAGTCGTCGGCCTGCTCGACGGTCTTCTCCGCCGCCTCGCGCTCCTTCTCGGCATCGGCCTCCTTGTCGGCCTGCTCATCGGTGCGCCCGGGCTTGGAGCGCTGCTCCTCGGACTTGACGCGATCCGACTCACCCTCCTCGAGCGCCTGGCCGTCCTCGTCGAAGTCGGGGCCGAAGTCGTCGACGAACTCGCCGATCGCGTTGCCCAGCGCCTCCTCATCCTCGTCGGAGAGCTCGCCGTCGTTGATCCTGCCCATCAACTCCTTCTCCTCGGCCTTGAGGCGGCCGATGAGATCGGCGAGGAAGTCCTGAACCCGCTCGACCTTGATCCGGTCGAGATAGCCGCCCGTGCCGGAGTAGATCGATGCGACCTGCTCGGCGACCGAGAGCGGGCTGCGCTCGTTCTGATTCAGCATCTCGACGAGGCGCTCACCTCGCGCCAGCTGTTTCTGTGTCTCGGGGTCGAGCTCGGACCCGAACTGGGCAAACGCCTCGAGATCGCGGTACTGAGAGAGGTCGAGCTTGAGCTTGCCGGCCACTTTCTTCATCGCCTTGGTCTGCGCGTTGCCGCCGACCCGCGAGACCGAGATGCCGACGTTGATCGCCGGCCGGTTGCCGCTGTAGAAGAGATCGGACTCGAGAAAGATCTGCCCGTCGGTGATCGAGATCACGTTCGTCGGGATGTAGGCGGCGACGTCGTTTGCCTGTGTCTCGATGATCGGCAGCGCCGTCAGCGAGCCGCCGCCGAGCTCGTCGTTGAGCCGAACCGAGCGCTCGAGCAGCCGCGAGTGCAGGTAGAAGACGTCACCCGGATAAGCCTCGCGCCCGGGCGGGCGGCGAAGCAACAAAGACATCTGACGGTACGCGGACGCGTGCTTGGTCAGGTAGTCGTAGACGCACAGCGCTTCCTTGCCGTTGTAGAGGAAGTACTCGGCCATCGCGCAGCCCGCGTAGGGCGCCATGAACTTGATCGGCGCCGCCTCGTCGGCAGGGGCGGCGACGATGATCGTGTTGTCGAGCGCACCCGCTTCCTCGAGCACGCCGGCGACCTGGACCACCGTCGCCATCCGCTGGCCGATCGCGACGTAGACGCAGATCAGGTCCTTGTCCTTGTTGTTCATGATCGTGTCGAGCGCGATCGCCGTCTTGCCGGTCTGGCGGTCGCCGATGATCAACTCGCGCTGTCCGCGACCGATCGGGATCATCCCGTCGATCGCCTTGAGGCCGGTCTGGACCGGTGTCGTCACCGGCTGGCGCTCGACGACTCCGGGAGCCTTGAACTCGGCGGGGCGGGTCTCGGAGGAGTTGATCTCACCCTTGTCGTCGAGCGGGCGCCCGAGCGGGTCGACGATGCGGCCGAGCATCTCGTCACCAACGGGGATCTCGAGCAGGCGGCCGGTGCGCTTGACCGTGTCGCCCTCGACGATCTCGGCCCAGTTGCCGAAGAGCACGACGCC
>JBKJXG010000280.1:0-3238 GCA_046716525.1 Solirubrobacterales bacterium | reverse complement strand
GCTTTGACCGGATCGACGTGGGAGAGGCCGGTGAGATAGCAGACGACCGAGCTCACGCTCGAGCCTCGGCCCCGCCCGGGTGGCAGCAGCCGCCGGGCGGAATCTGGGCCGCGGACCTCGGCGGCGACGTCGCGGGCCAGCTCGAGCAGGTCGAAGTGCAGCAAGAAGAAGCCCGAGAGCCCGAGGCCGCGGATCACCCGCAACTCCTCGTCGAGGCAGCGCTCGGCCTCGCGACGCTCGGGCGTGCCGTCGTAGCGCAGCTCGAAGCGGCCACGACAGATCTCGGCCAGGGCGTTGTCGGCCTTGGGGTCCTCGGAGCCGGGATAGCGATAGCCGAGCTCGCTGGCGAGATCGAAGCGAAGCCGCTCGGCCAAGAGTGCGGTCTCTGCCACGGCATCGGGATGTTCGGCAAAGCGCGCCGCCATCTCGGCCGGGGAGACGAGCACCGAGCTCGAATTGCCGCGGCGAGCGGGTTCGCATTCCTCCAGCGTCGTGTGCATGCGCACGGCGACGAAGGCATCCTGAAGGGCGGCTCGGCCGCGGGTGTGGCTATGGACGTTGCCGGTCGCCACTGTGGCCGCGCCGAGTTGCGCTGCCAGGTTCGCGAGCCAGTGGTTGCGAGCGCGGTCGCGGCGCCAGAATGGGCGCTGCAGCTCGATCCGAAAGCGTTCGTGCCCGAAAGCGTCAAGCAGTCGCCGTGCGAGCGCATCTGCCGCACGTGGCCTACCGCGCTCCCAGAGCCCGGCCACGGCACCGTCGCCGGCGCAACCCGAGAGGCAGACGAGTCCCTCGCTTTTCTCCAGCAGCGATTCCAGCTCCAGCGAGGGGGGGAGGGGCTCGCGATCGAGGCGCGGCCTGGTCTTGGCGTGGGCTTCGGTCAGCAGCCGGCAGAGGTTGGCCCAGCCGGTCGTGCTTTCGACCAGGACGGTGACGTGGGAGCCGCCGGCGATCGTCAACTCGGCGCCGACGATCGGGCGGACCCCCAGCGGCTTGCAGGCCTGGGCGAGCTCCATCGCCCCGCAGACGTTGTCGTGGTCGGTCAGCGCCATGGCTGGATAGCCGAGCTCGGCGGCGGCCCCGGCGAGCTCGGCGGGCTGGGAGGCGCCGTCGAGAAACGAGTAGGCAGAATGAGCGTGGAGCTCGACGTACGTCATGCGCGTTGCTCGAACCAGTGCCCGCGCTCGGGTGGGTCCGCGGGCTCACGGAATACGACGATGTCGCGACCGTTGTCCAGGATCACCTCGAAGTAGCGCCTTTGCAGGGGTTTTGGCGTCCACCAGCGATCCTCGACAAGCCACTGCTCGCGTACCGCTTCGACGATCACGCCGGCGATCGAATGGGGAACACCGTCGGCATTCGTTTCCACCTCGACGGGAGTCGGCCAGTAGAGACTCATGAGCTCACCGCGTCATCTCCCCGAACGGGCTCAGGATCGCGCGACGTTCGGGAACGCGTGAGGCGGGGTCGACTTCGATCACCCGAAGCACGGCGTCGCGGCCGGCGGCTGCACGAGCTTGACGCACGGCCTCGCCCAGCCGGCCTCGGCGTTCATCCTCCGGCGAGGGTGCCAGCGGCGCTTGATCGCCCTCCTGCACTCCCAGCTCGACCGCACGCAGTCCGAGGCGGTCGGCGGGCCCCGGAAGTTCGCCGAGTCGCGGCGTCAGCGCCAGCTTCAGCCGCTCAGCGCTGGAGCTGGCACTGCGCATGGCGATGTCGCGGCGCCAACCTCCGCCGCCGGCGAGGTGGGCCTCGAGGCGCAGTCGGCGAAACGTGCGCCGCGCTCGAGTGGGATGGGCGAGCAATCGCTCGATCAAGAGCTCCAGCGCCCGCTCGAGCTGCTGGCCTGAAGCTGCCTCGGGTAGGTTCAGATGGCAGGTGAGCTCCTCATGAGGCCGCCGAGGCCGAAGTGGCTCATCGGCGCCGCGGGCCAGCCGCAGTGCCTTCAGTCCCGGCCCGCCGAAGCGGTCGGCGACGGCCTCGGCGGGCAGTGCGGCGAGCTCACCCAGCGTTCGTATTCCCAGCCGCTGCAGGGAGTCGATGCATGACGCCTCTTCCGACTCGCCGCGGGTGTCATCGCTCGCGCGCGACCAAGCCCGGCTGCCGACGAGGCGATCGCGCAGCGCGCTGACCGGCAGCTCGGCGATCAGCCGGCGCGCCGCTGCTTCGGTGACGACCAGCGGTGGCCGCCGGGCGCGCATTCGCATTGCCGCCGCGGCAGCACAGATCCGGTTTGGTCCAGCTCCCACTCGCGCCGGCGCTTCGAGCGCCTGATGTGCCCGGGCCAGGGCTCTTTCGGTCGATCCGTACATGGCCCGAAGCTGCTGCGGGGCAAAGAAGGCCTCGCCGGGGCGCGCCGGCTCGACAGCGGCACCGATCTCCTCCAAGCGCCGTAGTGACTGCTCCCACACTGCCTCTGCGCGCACCGGGTCCGGTGGCGCCAGCATCAACGCCGGACAGCGCGAGAGCGCTTCGGCGAGGCGCATCCCGGCACGGACGCCGAACGCCTCCGCGGCTCCCGAAGCCTCGCCCACCACCTGCGGAGCGCCAGGTTCAGGGGCGAGAGCGATCGGCTTGCCGATGAGCTCGCGGCGGTCTGCGAGGGCGCTTCGAAGCGAGAGCCGGGGGATCAGCGCGCAAGCAACCACAATCGAACACATGTTCGTATATGGCGCGGAGTATGTCAAGCTCGATTCACGTACTCGTCAGAATTTGAGTCGGAATGCGCGCTTCGACTCGACTCACGGTCGCCCGACCAGGCCGCCGCGCCTTGATCGTGGCGCTGATCACAGCCTCGATTGCGCTCGCGGCATGCGGTGAGAAGGAGGAGCCCGAGCGTGCCGCCACGCCTGCGCAATCGAGCTCCGAGAGCACCGACTCGGCCTCAGACGAGATCCCCGGCGGCGCCGTCGGCGCCGACGCGCAGGTGATCGACGAGTGGTCGCGTGCCCTCTCCACAGGCGACATCACGGGGGCTGCCGAGTTCTTTGCCATCCCCAGCGTTGCCGAGAACGGCCCGACGCTGATCGAGATCGAAAGCCAGGTCGACGCCCGCCGCTTCAACTCGTCGCTTCCGTGCGGAGCGGAGCTCGTTCGTGCCGAGACCGAGGGCGATTTCACCGTCGCCACCTTCCGGCTCACCGAGCGACCCGGAGGCGACTGCGGCGCCGGAGCCGGCTCCACGGCGCAGACGAGCTTCGTCATTGAAGCCTCGAAGATCGCCGAGTGGCGTCGTGTCGGC
>JBKJXG010000279.1:0-8277 GCA_046716525.1 Solirubrobacterales bacterium | reverse complement strand
GGCACTAGCGCGCGCTTGACCTAACGAACACCTGTTCGCTTTCCGTCCGTCTCGCATGGGAGGATTCGGCAATGGACGCAGTCCAACTCGAGGCATGGCTGGCGGAGGGATTCTCACTTGATCAGATCGACCGCGTCTCCGCTTGGAGACGGCGGACTAAGGCGATGCTCGTCGAAGAGGCCGGCGGTTGTTGTCAGATTTGCAGCTACGCAAAGCACCAAGCAGCGATGCAGTTCCACCACCTCGATCCATCTCAGAAGTCATTTGCGCTGTCGCTGCGTGGAATCACTCGATCGATCGACGCTCTGCGGAGAGAAGCCAAGAAGTGCGTGCTGCTGTGCGCTAACTGTCACGCGATGGTCGAAGTGGGGGCGGCCAGGGTCGACTGAAAAGTCAACCAACCGAAGTGTCCGAGCTCCCCCGGGTGGATTCGAACCACCACGCCTTGATTAACAGTCAAGTATGCTGCCGTTACATCACGGGGGATCACTTGCAGCCCATTTCGTCCGCCTTTTTAGGCTAGCCGACGAGACGGCCATCAAGGTTTGCGCTAGGAGGTCGCTCTCGCGATCCGTTCGGTCAGCTTGGCGCGCTCGCGCTGGAGCTCGACCGGAGGGTCTCCCCCGTTTGCCGCCACCGCTGAAAGCTGATCGTTGACGCGCGCGAGCTCGAGCTCGAGCTCGCTCAGCTCGATTGCGTGAGGGCTGGCCGGCTCGCGCTCGGAGCGCATCACGACCTCGGTCACGTAGGCAACGAGATCCTCGTCCTCGCGCGGCAAGCCCGTCAGCGGCTCTTCGAGGTGATCGCGCAACCACAGCCGCGCCTTCGCCGCCGTCGACGACGAGAAGTGCTCGTCGGTGAGCCGCTCGAGCACCTCGCTGCCCTCCGCCGACAGCCTCACGCACATGCCCAGAAGCCCCAGCTCACGGCCCTCGCGGGCGCTGAGCACGCGCGGCGCTACCGCAGCCTGAGCCGTCTCGGGACCGGGGTCGGCCGCATGACCCGCCACCGCCGAACCTGGCGGCTGCGAGCCGTGATCGGGAGCCGCCGGCACCGCCGCCAGGTGAGCGGCGCGCCCGCCGGCTACTCCCCGTCCCGCCGCCGCAATCCGTCTCGCGACCAGCCCGGGGTCGGCATCGAGCCGCTCTCCCACCTCGCGCATCAGTTCCTCGCGGGTGATCGAGTCGGCCATCGCCGCGATCACCTCCACCACCTCGTCCAGCGCTCGGTCGCGCCCCGACGGCGACTTCAGATCGCCGTCGTCGAGGAGCGTCCTCGCGTGAAACACCGGCAGGTCCACGGCCTCCTCGATCGCCTTGCGAAAAGCTGTCGCGGTCGCTCCATCGCCACCAGCCAGCAGATCGGCGGGATCCTTGCCCTCGGGCATCCGCGCGACCCGTAGCCGCAGCCGCTTCCCGCCAACCATCTCGGCTCGCAACATCGCCTCGCGCCCCGCTCGATCGGCATCCAGCGCAAGGACCGCCTCCTCTGCATAGGCGCCCAACAGCTTCACCTGCTCCGGCGTTATCGCGGTGCCCATGATCGCCACCGCGTTGGTGATCTGCGCCTGATGACAGGCAATCACGTCCGTGTAGCCCTCCACGACGAGCGCTCTACCCGACTTGACGATCGCCGGGCGCGCGCGCTCGATCCCGTAAAGCGTGCGCCGCTTGCTGTAGAGCGCACCCTCGGGCGAGTTGACGTACTTCGGTTTCTGGTCGGGCTGCAGCGCTCGCGCTCCAAAGCCCTGCATGCGTCCGCGCGCGTCGCGAATCGGAAAGATGATGCGCGAGCGAAAGCGGTCGTAGTGGCCCCTGCCCTTCTGACTCTTCAACACCAGCCCGGCCGCCTCGATCTCCTCGACCGCATAGCCGGCCTGCTGCCCGCGCACCAACACCGTGTCCCAAGTTCCCGGCGCACAGCCGACGCCGAAGTCGGGCAGCGCCTGCGCATCCAAGCCGCGCCCGCTCAAATAGTCGCGGGCCTTCGAAGCCTGCGGCGCGTCGTTGAGAAACGTCGCGTAAAAGCTCGCCGTGCGCTCGAGCAACTCCGCCAAGCGCGCGCGCTCGCGCCGCTGTGCCTCGGCTCGTGGATCCTCCGCCTCGCGCTCGAGCTCGACCCCGTAGCGCTCGGCAAGCGCCTCCACCGCATCGGGGAACGCCAGCCCCTCCTTCTCCTCGACGAACTTGATCACGTCGCCGCCTACACCGCAGCCGAAGCAGTGGTAGAGCTTGTCCTGGGCGTTGACCGAGAACGACGGCGTGCGCTCGTCGTGAAACGGGCACAGACCCGTGAAGCGCACGCCCGAGCGCTTGAGGTCGGTGTAGGCAGAGATGATCTCGACGACGTCCGCCGCCTCCTTCACCCGCTCGACGCTCGCCGCGCTGATGCTAGACACGGGTTCTCACAGCCTGCTCTCCTCCGGCAAGGCAAGCCGCCTGAAGGTCGCGATCGCAAACCGGTCGGTCATCCCCGCGATGTAGTCAGTCACCTGCTGCAGCTCGTTCTCCCCCTCGGCGCCGACGCTGACGCCGGCCGCCTCCGGATGGTCGAGGTAATACTCGAACAGCCCTCTCAGCGTCCTGATCACGCGATCGTGCTCACCGCGCGCCTCGGGCCCGAGGTAAACGCTCTCGAACATGAACTTGCGCAGCCGCAGCATCGCCGAGCCGACCTCGTCGGACTGGGCGATGTCGCCGGCCTCGCGCGAGCGCGCGACGATGTCGTTGACCAGCGTGTCGATACGCGCTGCCCCGCTCGGCCCCAGCAGGGCGATCTCAGCCGCCGGCAGATCGTCTTCACCCAGGATCCCGGCACGGACGGCATCGTCGATGTCGTGGTTTATGTAGGCGACCCGATCCACCAGCCGCACGATCCTGCCCTCCAGCGTCGCCGGCTTGGCCGCACCGGTGTGGTTGAGGATGCCGTCTCGCACCTGCTCGGTCAGGTTCAATCCCGCGCCGTCGCGCTCGAGCACGTCGACCACTCGCAGCGAATGGAGATTGTGCTTGAACCCGTCCACCCCGCGCTCGAGCAGCGCCTCGTTCAACGCCTCCTCGCCGATGTGACCAAACGGCGGATGACCGAGATCGTGGCCGAGCCCGATCGCCTCGGTCAGGTCCTCGTTCAGCCCCAGCGCCCGCGCCACGGTGCGCGCGATGCAGCAGGTCTCGATCGTGTGCGTAAGCCGAGTCCGGTAGTGATCGCCCTCGGGCGCGATGAACACTTGCGTCTTGTGCTTGAGCCGGCGAAACGCCTTCGCATGGACGATCCGGTCGCGGTCGCGCTGAAACGGCGTTCGCACCTCGCTGTCGGCCTCGGCCGCGACACGCAACGCTGGATAGGAGCGAACCGCGTGCTTCCACAGGTACTCCGCCTCCCAGCTTTCGACCCGCTGGCGCAGGCTCATTTCGCTCAAAGCTTCTCGACCGCTCAATCTTCGCTGAGCATACGCGGGGCCCCGTCATCCTCATGTGGCAGCTCGGGCTCCTTCAGGATCAGATACGAGAGCCAGATCGCGACGAGGAAGATCGGTATGCCCATGGCCGTCTTCGCGATGCCCAAGGCAAGCACGGCCCCTGCCAGATAGAGCGGCAACTGCACCGCCAGCCGCAGCGAGAACACACCGACCCAGATCCAGCTCGCCCGCGTATACATGCGCACCCGCGCGGGATCTGAGCGCCAGCTCATGCCCTCGCCGGTGAGCGGGCCTAAAAAGACGCCGAGCAGCGGGATCCTGATCAAGATCGAGATCAGATAGGCGGCCGCATAGGCGGCGTTGAGCAACAGTCCCGGCAGGAAGAAGTCCTCGGCGCGTCCCGTCCGATCCGCGATGAACGCCGCGATCGCGACGCCGGCGAAGCCCGCGAGCGCAAACTTAAGCGTCTCGCGCCGGTAGAGCCGGTACCCGGCCATCACCGCCCCAGCAGCGACCGCCACCCATGCCGCCATCCCGAGCTCGTTGCCGTTGAGCGTGTAGGTGAGCACGAAAGCGAGCGCCGGCAGGCTCGAGTCGGCGATCCCCTGGGGGCCGCCGAGCGCCTCCAAGAGATCGGTCTGCTTGCGTGCCTGAGCGCGCTCAGGCTCCAGTTTCACGTCGCCGCTCACCAATGGATGTTCGCTGATCGCGCCCGCGGCGCATGCGCCCCGCGATATGAGCGGCCTCAGGCCGCGGCGCGCAGATGCACGTGCGCGTGGTGCTCGAGCGTCTCTGTGACCGCCCGCTCGGCCTGGCGCAGCGCCCGTCCGCTTGCCATCGGCGCCTGCGCCAGCGGCTGCCCCAGCGCCTCGACCATGAACTCGTGCGCCTCACTCGAAAAGCCAAAGCCACCGCCCTCACAGGCGCCGCAGACGACGCCACCGGCCGAGCCCGAAAATCCGGCCAGCCCGTCGGATTCGCCGCAGCGCGCGCACGAAGCGAGCTCGGGCGAGAAGCCGGCCGCCAATGCCAGCTTGAGGCGAAACGCGAGCGCCGTCGAAAGACCTGCCGCACCGTCAGCGCTGCCGTCGCCCGTGAGCGACTCGGAGCCGTCCAAGATCCCCAGGTAGCGGCAGAGCAGGTTGTAGGCAGCCGGGTTGGCCTCCTCCGAGTCGAACAGGCGCAGGACCGCATCGCAGGCACGGGCTGCCGCGTTCAGCGCGGGGCCGTCGGCGCGCAGGGTGGGATGGGCGGCGACCGTATGCGCCGCGGTCACGGTCGAGAGATCCCCGCGGCCCTTGTGCAAGACCAGATCGAGGCGAAAGAACGGCTCCAACCGCCCTCCGAAGCGCGATCGTGGCCTGCGCACGCCCTTTGCGATTGCCCCGATCCGTCCCCTGTTGGCGCTGTAGAGGTGCAGCACGCGGTCAGCTTCGCCGTAGCGAATGCTGCGCAGCACGATCGCCTCCGTCTTGAACTTGCCCTGCATCAGCCTCAGATTGATCGCCCGGCCGGACGAATCCGCTCGCTCAGCGGACCGCGTCGCGGATCGCCGCCGCCGTCAGCGTCGCGACCAAGCTGCCAACCGCCAGCGAGGCGAAGCGGTCGCTCGTCGCCGGCAAGCCCGAAGCGACACAGAAGGCAACGTCCCCGTCGACGTCGGAGAAAACCGGGTCGACCGCGCGCGCAACTCCGGCGCTTGCCATCCGCGCGACGCGAGCGCAGGCCGGCTTGTCGAGCGCAGCATCGGTCATCGCGCATACGAGCGTCGTGTTGCGCTCCTCGAGGCGCGGCCAGTCGGGTGCCGTCTGCATCGCCGTGATCAGCTCAGTGCTGCGAAGCCTCTCCCCCGCCCCGCCCGCCGGCCCGGCCAGTACCTCGCCGCTGCCGCCGATCACGTCGCCGAAGGCGTTGACAACCGCTATCACCGCCACCGTGATCCCCGCCCCGGTGTGCCCCGCTGCGTAGCCGACGCCGCCCGGTGCGCCGCGTTCGCGGCCGAGAATCTTGCCGACCGCAGCGCCGGTGCCGGCGCCGACTCGACCGGTTTCGGGGACCGCACCGAGCGCCGCCGCACAGGCGGAATAGCCGGCCTCAGCGCCCGGCCGCGCCTGCGGGTCGCCCGACGCGAGGTCATAGATCACCGCCGCGGGAACGATCGGCACGAGCCCACCAGGGGTCGCATAGCCGCGCCCGTTCTCCTCACACCAGCGCATCGCGCCGTCGGCGGCGGCGAGCCCATAGGCACTGCCACCCGTGAGCATCACAGCCGTCACCTCTGCAGTCCCGGCCAGGGGCCCGATCACGTCGGTCTCGCGTGTACCGGGCCCTCCACCGCGCACGTCTACGCCCGCCCGCGAGCCGGGCGGCGCAATCACCGCCGTGCAGCCGGTGATCCCGACCGCGTCGGTCCAGTGCCCGACGAGAAATCCGTCAGGAGGCGCAATCGTCTCGCTCATCGCTGGCGACGCTTTCTGCCGCGGCGCGGGCGGGCCCGCAGCTTCAGCTGGCAGCCGGGACAGAAGTAGGTCGAGCGCCCGCCGACGACCACGCGCTCGATCTCGCCGCCGCAGCGCTGGCACTCCTGTCCTTCGCGTGTGTGGACGAGGAACTCGTCCTGCATCGAGCCGCGCTCGCCGGCGGCGTTTCTGTAGTCGTCGATCGATGCTCCTCCATTCTCGAGGCCGGCCTCCAAGGCATCAACGATCCCCTCGCGCAGGGCCTCGCAATGCTCGAGCCTCATCGAACCCGCCTGCGAAAGCGGATGAAGTTCGGCCCGAAAGAGCGCCTCGTCGGCGTAGATGTTGCCGATGCCGGCAATCACAGCCTGGTTGAGCAAGAACGATTTCAGCGGCGCCCTGCGCTCGGCAGCCCGCTCGGCGATCGTCGCCGTTGTCAGCTCAGCTCCCAATGGCTCGGGACCCAGGCGTGCGGCGAAGTAGGGCTCGATCTCCGCTGCGGCGAGCAGGTGGCCATGGCCGAAGCGGCGCGCGTCCGTGAACCACAACTCAGCGCCGTCGTCGAGGACGAACCGCACGCGCAGGTGGCGCACCTCGGGATGAGACTCATACAGGCGCGGTGCGCCGAAGCGCCCCACCTCCATCAGGTCAGCGGTCTCGTTCGTGCCTGCGGGACGAAGCAGCAGATTTCCGGTCATGCGCAGATGCATGACCAGCGCCGAACCGTTGTCGAGGCGAACGATCAGGTACTTGCCGCGGCGATCGACCGCCTCCACCGTCCGGCCGGTCAAGCCCGCCTCGACCGCGCTCGGCGGCTCAGGGCGCGTCCAGCGTTCGTCGAGGATCTCCACGCTCTCCACCTGCCGCCCCCGAACCTCGGGGTCGAGCTGGCGACGAACAGTCTCGACCTCTGGCAGCTCGGGCATCGATTAATCATCGCTGCTATCAAGCGCGGATGCAGATCGTCGACGCCGACCGCTCGCACCTAAAGCAGATCGCGGCGATCTACGACGCCGTCGTCGTCTCCTCGCCGGCGACCTTCGACCTCGAGCCACCACCGATCGGGTATTGGGAGCGCGCGGTAGAGACCGTCGACCACGACCTCGGCCATTTACTGATCGTGGCCGTGGACGAAGCCGGGGAAGTGCTCGCGTACGCGAAGAGTGGTCGGTTTCGCGAGCGCGCCGCCTACGACGCGACCTGCGAAACCTCGATCTACGTCGCCGAGCCAGCCCGCGGGCGAGGCGTCGGGCACACCCTCTACGGACGCCTGATCGAGCTGCTCGAGGCGAGCCCGGCGCGTCTCGCGGTAGGCGTAATGACGGCGCCGAATCCGGCGAGCGCTGCCTTGCACGAGTCGCTCGGCTTCACCGTGGTGGGCACGTTCGAAGGCGTCGGCGTCAAGTTCGGACGGGCGTGGGACGTGACCTGGTACCAGCGCTCGCTGCAGACCGATTGAGCGGCGGCCTGCGCCGTCACTCGAGGATGGGCCTTGGAGTAGACCCCCTTGGTCCTCACGGCGCCGCTTGTCGCGAGCTGCCCGTCAGTTGGTCGGAGTGGTCACGCAGCCAGTCTTGTCTCGCAACGGCCAGGGCCGCGCAGCCGTGGGGGTCGCGCGTGCCTACGGGATCACGATCGTGAAGCCGACAAGGTTGGCCACCGCCGCCGGCCCGCTCGCGTCCGCGTTATCGCTGCCGCTGCCCGCGTTGACGAGGATCTCGGGCTGTCGCTCGGTGACCACCCCGAAGCCCTGGCCGCTGGGCCCGCAGTTGAAGTCCTCATCTGTCATCGCGGATGAGTTTCCCTCGGGATCGAACGTGTCGCTCCATTCGACCGTCACGGCGGCCGGTGTTACGTTGCTGTTGATCCCCGGCGCGGTGACGCAGTAGAGCCCGACGTCCACCCGGGTCACGCTCGAGATCCCCTTCGACTGGGTGGGCGTGCAGGTGCCCGGCGTGCCGGTGCAAGCGTTGGGACGCACCCGGGCGTAGGCCCGCGCCGGGACCTGAAGTGTCGACTCATCGATGTCGGAGCCGGTCAGCGACTCGTTGGTTACGTCCGCGCTCCTGACCGCCAGGTTGTTCTTGAGGTCGGCGCTCAACAGCGAGTTGTCGATCACGTCCGAGCTGCCGATCGTGTCGGCGGCGTAGGCGACGCCGCCGGTGAGGACCAAGAACAGGGCAAGCGCTCCCATCCTTTGCTGTCGCAGGTGGACAATGAGGCGGTGGGCACGGTCTCTCATGGCGGTCTCCTCGTTGATCGGGCCATGTCACTCTCCCGCATCGAGGGTCGATGTCAAGCGGGCGTCCGATGGAATTGGACGAGTCACGGCTCACCACCGCTCGAGTATTTCGTCCGACCGCGCGTCGTCGGCGTGGCGCAGCATCACCGCAGCCTGAG
>JBKJXG010000278.1:0-4717 GCA_046716525.1 Solirubrobacterales bacterium | reverse complement strand
GCTACAACCTCGAGCTCACCGGCGGGGCGTCAATGATTCAGATCGCAACCGAATCGGGCTTGATGCCTGCCCAGATCAAGCGCAAGCAGATCCTCGTTGGGCCGGGCGAGCGAGTCGTGGTAGTCGTCGACTTCGCGGCCTCGGCGGGATAGCGGGTCGCACTTCGGAGCGTCAAGCGCCGCGGCGCCGATGAGCTCGGCTCGACCGCCTTCGTCGGCGCGCTGATGGAGTTCAGGGTCGGCAAGCGCGCGGCCGACGACACCAGCGTGCCGGCCAGCCTGCGACCGCTGCCTGCTTGGGTCGCCTCCGCCCCGGCCTCACCCAGCCGAAGCTGGAAGTTCACCGTCGGCACCGGCTTTCGCCCGAGCTGGCTCGTCAACGGCAAGACCTTCGACCCGGCGCGCTCGGACGCTTTCCCGGTGCTCGATACCACCGAGACCTGGGAGCTACACAACGCAACTGCGGTGGCCCACCTCATCCACCTCCACCACACCGACTGGTACATGCTGTCGCGAAACGGCAATCGCCCGCCGCCATGGGAGCAGTGCCTGAAGGAGACCTTCTTCCTCGACCCCGGAGACCGCGTCATCATCGCGGGCCACTTCAGCGACTACACGGGCAGGTACGTGATCCACTGCCACATGCTCGACCATGAGGACCACGGCCTGATGTCGCAGTTCGAAGTCGTCGCCCCGGCCTGAGGGCGTCCCGCGCCCTAGTGGTCGTGGGCCATCTCGAGGATCTGCTCGCGACTCATCTTGCCGGCCATCTCAGGGTGTTTCTCGTTGACATGGGCTTCCACCTTGGTGACGAGCTCGTCGTCGGACTCCGCTTCGATATCGGTGCCGCATTCGCAATGCACGACTTTCATGCTTCCTCCTCGTTGTGATCAGAGGCCGAGGTCGCGCAAGAAGCGCGGCTCGTGCCCTTCGACGTAGACGAACAGCGGGTTCGGCACCCCTTCTTCGGCGGCCTTCACCGCATCGTCGTGCGATGGCGATTCCTCCGGCGCCTCGAACGGCGCGTCGGCGTCTTGCCACTCGCGCGTGGCTGGATTCCAGCGGGTACTGGAGACTTCCGCGAACAGGCCGTCGTCGGTGAGCGTCTCGCGCACGACGCGCTCCGCCTCCGCACAGGCGTCGCGGCTCTCGGTGTAGACGAACAGCTTGGCGCCATCGCGGGTGACGATCACGCTCTCGCCAAGGCGTTGCGCGACCTCACCGTCGAGATCGAGGGCGGCCAGGCGCTCGGAGAACGGGTGGCCGTGAGCCTCGTCGTCGAGGTCGACCTCAACCCTGTATTCGTCGCGCGCCATCGCGCAGGAAGCTACCCGATATCGTCGCCGCCGTTTGCTGCTGGTGGCCTCTAGGCTCAACCGATGGAGCAGGTTGTTCAGGTTCTCGGAGCGCTGCTGATTCTCGCCGGCTTTGCCGCGGCGCAGGCTGGGCGCTTACGGGTCGATTCGATCAGCTACCTCGTCCTCAACCTCGTCGGCTCGCTGATTCTCGCCGTGCTCGCGCTGCACGAGCGCCAATGGGGCTTCCTGTTGCTCGAAGGCGTTTGGGCGATCGTCTCGGCGTGGAGCCTGGTTCGCGTCAGTCGCGGCATGCCCGTTGGGGGCGGTCAATAGCCTTGCGCGCAGGCGATGGCGCCGACACCACCACAAGACCGCACAGCGCGACGCGCCGCCGAACGCGCGGCGGTGGCCCGACAGCGCCGGCTTGCGCTCCTGGGCGCCGGTGCAGTCGCCCTAATCGCAGTCGGCACGGTGATCGCGCTGATCGCCGGCTCGGACGGTGAGCCGAGCCCTTCGCCGAGCCCAGAAGCCGCCGCCGAGCCTCCCGCGTGCCCGCCGCAGGTCGCGGATGACCCCAGGCTGCTCGTCGGACAGCAGCTGGTCGTGCGGATGGAGTCGACGGCCAGCGACGACCTGCGCCGCCGCGTGCGCCTTGGTGAGATCGCCGGAGTGATCCTCTTCCCTGCCGAGGGAACCGACCCCCAGGCGCTGGCGGGCGAGATCGCGAAGCTTCACGCGGCCGCAAGGGCCGGCGAGATGCCGACGCCGGTGGTCGCGATCGACCAGGAGGGTGGCGAGGTCGAACGCCTGCCTGAGCTGCCGCCGGACATCCCGCCGGCTGAGCTTGCAAGTGCCGGCCGGGGTGCGGCGGCCGCCGAGGGCGAAGCGACCGGGGCGGCACTGGCGGAGCTGGGAATCAACGTCGACCTCGCGCCCGTGCTCGACGTCGCCGAGACGGAGAGCTCGTTCATCGCTTCACGCGCATTCGGCAGCGAACCCGGCGAAGTCGTAAGCCTCGGAGTCGCCTTCGGCGAAGGGCTTCAGCGCGAGGGAGTGGCAGCCACCGCGAAGCACTTCCCAGGTCTTGGCCTCGCCGCCGCCAACACCGATGACGAGCCGAGCGCGATCGACGCCACCAAGTCCGACCTCGAAGCGGGGCTGGAGCCGTTTCGCGTCGCCGCCGACGCCGGCTTCAAGTTGATCATGGCCGCCAACGCGGTCTATCCGGCCTATGACGATCGGTTGCCGGCTTCGCTTTCGCCGAAGTTGATCGACGGCCTGCTGCGCGCCGAGCTCGGTTACGAGGGTGTCGTCATCACTGACGACCTCGGAGCCGGTGCGATCACCGGCGCCGGCTTCGACGAAGGCGAGGCGGCCGTTGCCTCGGCCCGAGCCGGCGTCGACCTGCTGCTGTTTGCGCTCTCGAGCGGCGAGGTGGCTGCGACGACTCTCACCCGCAGCCTTCGCCTCGGCGAGCTCGACGAGCAGTCGCTGATCGCGTCCTGTGCCCGCGTCAACGCCCTGCGCGAGGGCCTGTATCGGCTCGGCGGCTGAGCTCGAACCGAAACGAAGCATCGTCGCGACCGTAGACCCAGCCGTTGGCCGGGTCGAAGCCCGAGACGCGCCCGTCGGCGTTGATCAGTACCGCAGTGATCCGTTCGTAGTCGCGGGGCGACGTCAGGGTTACCGTCGAGCGCCCGCCGTTTGCGAGGTACTTACGCTTGGCGGTCACGGTGGCGCTACCTTCGCCGCCCCGGCGAGCAACGAGGGCTATGCCTGACCGCACGCCGCGCTCGACCTCGACGGAGAGCCGGATCGGTGGGCCAGAGCCCGCCTCGACGTCGACCAGGCGGTAGGCGGCGTGGTCGAGGCTGGCTCGCCGGCGCTCGCCGCTTGCAAGCGAGCCCTTGCGCGCGACGTCGGCGTAGCGGTCCGAATCGACGAATCGGCCGAAGCCAGTCCGCCATTCCGACGTTGCCGCGGCGAATCTGACGAACTCGCGCGAGAATCCCGGGCCGCCGGCCCTGCGGATCGCGAGGTCGTACGCGGCGATCGCGTTGTCGGGTGGCTTAGCACGGTCGGAGCGCTGCCAGGCCGAGCGGATCACCTCGACCCCGTAACCACCGCCGCCCGAGTCGAGCCAGTGGTTCCACACGGCCGCCCCATAGATTCGCAACAGTCCCGCCGCGTTCGGGTCGGTGATCGGCTTGCCTGGCCTCGAGGCGAAGGCGCCGACGTAGAAGAGGTAATCGTCGATCGTTGGATAGACCTGATTTTCGGCCCAGGTCGCTGTCGACTCGAACATCCACGGCTCTTGGAAGGAGTCGTAGTTCTGTTGCAGCAGGTGATTGAACTCGTGGGCCAACGTGACCCTGGCCGGGTCGAGCGGATCCGGGTATCCGTACTCGGCGAAGGTGAAATCGTCGTCGATCACGATGTAGCCGTGCTGGCTTCGGATCACGCCCTGATCGGGGTCGGGCGACTCGTAGCCGAAGATGCCGTCGAGCCCGAGCTGCTTGAGATAGATGTCGGCGTGTGCGGCGGGATCGGCGCCGCACCCGGCCGCGTCCTGCTTCGGCGGCTCCCAGCCCAGCGCACCGGGGGCAACCTCGATCGAGTACGAGTACTCGGCGATCTCGAGGATCGCCTCGACGAAGTCCGGGACGCCGTCGCCGTCTGCAATCGCGTTGGCGTCGGTGAGGTCGGGCGCGTCCTCGCGACTGGCCTCGTCGACCCAATGGACGCAGAAATGCGGGCTCTCGGCGCTGGCAATGGGCGCGCCGGCCGGATAACCGTTGCCGTACTGGTCGGCTGCGCCGTCGGTGGGCCGGGCGAGCAGGCCGCGGGCACGGCGGCGATCTGCTCGCTCCAGCTCCAAGTAGGACGCAGCCAGTTGATTGAGTGCGACGGTCGCATCCGCTTGCTCAGCCGCAGCGAGCGGCTCGGCGGACACCGCCTGCGGATCGGGGGCAAGCGCCGCCTCAGCCGCCTCGAGCGATTCGATCGCTTCCGCCTTCGAGGGCTCCGTGGGCGGTTGTTGTGCATTCGCGAGAGGCGCTGAGATCAGCGCTGTGAGCAGCACGGTGGCTCCGGCCGCAAGTCGAATTCGTGGTCGCTCTCTCATGGTTGCGATCGTCGTCCGGGCCCTGCCGCCCGCGCCAGGCAAGCTGCTGATCGTAGTCTGCGCCCCATGAGTCAACCCGCGAGAGGGCTGCGCGTTGCGCTGGCCCAGATCAATCCGATCGTTGGTGACATCGCGGGCAACGCGGATCTGATCGCCGGCGGGATCGCCGACGCGAAACGAGCCGATGCTGACCTCGTCGTGTTTCCGGAGCTCTGCTTGCCCGGCTACCCGGCTGAGGATCTCTACCTCAAGCACCATTTCGCAGCGGAGAACGTCGCCGCCCTGGAGCGCCTGGC
>JBKJXG010000277.1:0-5312 GCA_046716525.1 Solirubrobacterales bacterium | reverse complement strand
GTCAACCAGGCCTACGAGAACATGGGCCTGGCCTCGACGCAGACCCTGGGCCCGGTGCTGGATGGGATGATGCGAAACATTCCCGAGGCGAAGCGATTCATCGAGCGCGCCGAGAGCGACGGAGTTGGCGCTGTGATCGCCGAGCGCGACGGGCCCTTCGGCGACTACAGCGCCGCCGCGGCCGAGGAAAAGCCGAACCCCGACAACGTGATCGAGCCGTAAGCCGCCTCCGGGCCCAGCCGCCGCGACGCTTGGACCTGCTCGTGCTCGGCTCGGACGTCAAGTTCACCTGGTTACGACGCCGACGAGTGGGAATTAGGTGAGGATGCCTGACGAACCGCTGGGGGTACAGAGCGCCGACGAGAGCCCGATGGAAGTCGAGACCGACGAGCGCACGGCGCGAGCCGACTGGGGCTCATCGGTCTACGCCGCCGTGATCGTCACGCTGCTGCTCGGCGTCTGGATGATCGTGTCAGCCAGCGCGCTCGACTACGCCAAACCGGCCCTGCCGATCATCTGGGGCATCGCGATCGTCGTGCTCAGCCTGTTGCGGCTGCTCGGTCCGATCCGCTCGCGCACCCTCTGCCTGGCAACCGCCGCCGCCGGGGCCCTGGCCGCGATCAGTTCCTTTCTCGCCTCCGAGGGAGGCGGTGAGACGGCAAACCTCGCTCTGCTCGGTCTCGCGACCACGATCCTCGCGCTCGTCGGACTCGCCGCCGAGACCGAAGCGCGCCGCGACTCGCGGCCATAGGGCTCGCGGTCACGTCGATCAGCTCACCTCCTGGCCGTTGGCGGTCAGCGTCACCTCGATGTTGCCCTTGGTCGCGTTCGAGTAGGGGCAAACAGCGTGCGCCGCGCGCACCATCTCGACCGCCTCGTCGCCCTCGAGTGCAGGCAGGCTGACGTCGAGCTCGACGGCGAGTTTGAAGCCGCGCTCGGGCGCCGTCAGCAGGTGCACCTTGGAGTCGATCGAGAGCCGGCCTGTCTCAACCTTCTGGCGGCGGGCGACCGCGGCGAGGGCGTTGTCGAAGCAGGATGCGTAGCCGATAGCGAGGAGCTGCTCGGGGTTGGTCGCGTTCTCGGAGCCGTCGCCGCCTGGGGCGCGCAGATCGACTTCAAGGGCGCCGTCGCTGGTCTTGCCGTGGCCGTCAATGCGCCCGCCGTCGACGTGGGCCTCAGCCGTGTAGATCGGTTTGCTCATCGCTGCCGCCTTTCTCATTTCTCGCACGCGCGATTGGCTATCCTCACTTCAGAAAGTAAAGTTACTTCAGTCTTAGAAGCTCAGATCCTCGAACTTTCCGAATCGGAGACACGATATGCAGCTGCTGCTGGTTCCACTTGACGACAGCATCCTCTTCCCCGGGATGACCGCCACGATCGCCGCCGAAGTCGGCGACGCCGAGCGCGTTTTCGTCGTCGTTCGCAACGACGGCGAGTACGCAAACATTGGCACCGTCGCCGAGGTGGTCGAGCAGGGCCGGCTGCCTGGCGGCCTCACCGCGGTCACGCTCACAGGGCTGCATCGCGCTTCGGCCGGAGCTGCCACGTCGGCTCCCGGCGGTGAGCTGATGATCGACGTCGAGCCGCTTCGCGACCGCGATCCCGCCAGCGACGAGATCCGCGAGCTCGAACGCGAGTACCGCGCCGTGGTCGAGGAGATCCTCGAGCTCCGCGGCGACGACGGGCGCGTATCCGCCTTTCTGCGGTCGATCTCCGAGCCGGGCGCGCTTGCCGACGCCTCCGGCTACAGCCCCGATCTCTCACTCGACGATAAGCAGCGCCTGCTGGAGACGGTCGACGTGCACGAGCGCCTCGTACTTGCGCTCGAGCTTCAGCGCGAGCGCCTGGCCGAACTTCAGGTACGCCGCCGCATTCGAGATGACGTCGATTCCGGGGCGCAAAAGCAGCAGCGCGAGTACTTCCTGCGAAAGCAGATGGAGTCGATTCGCAAGGAGCTCGACGAGGACGACGCCTCGATCGCGGAGGAGTATGAGCGAAAGATCGCCGACTCGGCGATGCCCGACGCCGTTCGCGAGCAGGCCCAGCGTGAGCTCGGCAGGCTCGAGCGCATGGGCGAGGCGAGTGGCGAGTCGTCGATGATCCGCACCTACCTCGACTGGCTGCTCGGCGTGCCGTGGGGCGAACGCTCAGAGGAGAAGCTGGATCCGGTGCAGGCACGAGAGGTGCTCGACGCCGACCACGCCGGACTCGAAGACGTCAAGGACCGGATCACCGAGTACATCGCCGTGCGGCGGCTGCGCCGCGAGCGCGGAATCGCCGACGAGGGCAGGGGCGCGGGAGCGATCCTCACCCTGATCGGCCCGCCCGGCACCGGCAAGACCTCGATTGGCGAGTCGATCGCCCGCGCGACTGGGCGCGAGTTCGTACGCATGTCGCTCGGCGGCGTTCGCGACGAGGCCGAGATCCGCGGTCACCGGCGCACATACATCGGAGCGCTACCCGGACGGCTCGTCCGCGCGCTTAAGGACGCCGGCACTATCAACCCGGTGATCATGCTCGACGAGGTCGACAAGGTCGGCGCCGACTGGCGCGGCGACCCGAGCTCGGCCCTGCTCGAGGTGCTCGACCCGGCGCAGAACCATTCCTTTCGCGATCACTACCTCGACGTCGAGCTCGATCTCTCACAGGTTCTGTTCATCGCGACGGCAAACGTCGCGGAGACGATCCCCGGCCCGCTGCTAGACCGGATGGAGGTGGTGCGCTTCGACGGCTACACGACCGATGAGAAGGTCGCGATCGCGCGTGGCTACCTGTGGCCTCGCCAGATCGAGCGCAACGGCCTGCGCGCCGACGAGGTCGAGATCACGGACGAGCTGCTGCGCGAGACAGTCACCGAGTACACGCGCGAGGCGGGCGTACGGGGGCTCGAGCGTGAGCTCGGCAAGCTGCTGCGAAAGACGGCGACGAAGATCGCCTCCGAGCAGGTTGAGACACCGGTGTCGATCGACCGCGAAGCGGTCCGAGACGGCCTCGGCCGCCAGCGCTTCTTTCAGGAGGCTGCCGAGCGCACCGCCGTTCCCGGCGTATCCACGGGCCTGTCGGTCACCGGCGCGGGCGGCGACGTGCTGTTCATCGAGACCACTTCGATGCCGGGCAAGGAGGGCTTCGTGCTCACCGGCCAGCTCGGCGACGTGATGAAGGAATCGGCGCGAATCGCTCTCTCATACGTTCGCGGGCACGCCGACGAACTCGAGCTCGAGCGCGAGAAGTTCTCCGACCGCGAGTTCCACATCCACGTCCCCGCCGGAGCGATCCCGAAAGACGGCCCGAGCGCAGGGATCACGATGACGACGGCGCTGGTCTCGCTGCTCACCGGACGCCCGGTCAAGCACACAGTTGGGATGACCGGCGAGGTCACGCTCCAGGGCCGC
This sequence comes from Solirubrobacterales bacterium, assembly GCA_046716525.1. Classification (GTDB taxonomy): domain Bacteria; phylum Actinomycetota; class Thermoleophilia; order Solirubrobacterales; family 70-9; genus WHSW01. The sequence goes on along the minus strand of JBKJXG010000277.1, from coordinate 1,920 downwards.
GTGCTGCCGATCGGCGGGCTGAAGCAGAAGGTGCTCGCCGCCCACGCGGCGGGGCTCACCGACGTGATCATCCCCGAGCGAAACCGCGGCGACCTCGACGAGGTGCCCGAAGAGGTGCGCGAGGCAATGAGCTTTCACCCGGTGCTCTCAATCGGCGAGGTCCTGGAGCTGGCGCTCGAGCCCGAAGGCGCGCGCGAGGCAGTCGCCGGCTAGCAGCTGCACCTAGAGTTCGGGGCATGGCCTCCCCGCGCGATCTCCCACCCCGACGTTACGAGGAGCAGGACCCCCATCCCGACGAGGAGCCAGGGTCCGAGTTCAGCGGCCGCGCCAAGCTGATCATGATCGCCCTCGCCGCGCTCGCGGCGGGACTCGGTGTGGCCCTGGCGCTGATCGCGTCCGATCCGCCGGTCGACGAGGTCCGCGTCACCAACACCGAAACCGCGACGGAGACCGAGACCGAGGTCTCGACAGTCATCGAGACGACGAGCAGCATCTCGACCACGACCGAGACCGAGACCGCGACAGAGGCTGAGACCGTGACCAGCACCGTCGAGGCGCCGACGACGACGCCAGAAGAGCCTTAGGGCGTGGCAGCCTCGACGATCACATCGGCCGCCCTCGATGGGCCGCCGCAGGCGCGCAGGGTCGCGCCGAGCTCGCGGGCTCGCCGCGCATAGTCGCCCGCCAGCACGCGCTCGGCCTCCGCGGCTATTCGCGCCGGGCTCGACCGCTTCAGCATGCGCCCGGCGCCGAGCTGTGCGAGGCGGGCCGCGCCCACAGGCTGGTCGGCGGTCTGCGGATGCAGCAGCATCGGCACACCGAACCACAGTGCCTCGCTTGCCGAGTTCATGCCCGCGTGGGTGACGAACAGGCGGGCTCGCTCGAGCACGGCAAGCTGGGGCACGGAGCGTCGCACGATCGCATTCGCCGGCAGCTCGCCGAGCGCGGCCGAGTCCAGGCGGTCGCCGATCGAGAGCAGCACGGCTTCGTCGCGTTCTGCGAAGGCCGCGAGGCAATCGCGAAAGAAGCGCGGGCGCTCGTTGAAGACGGTGCCGAGCGAGACGTAGATCAGGCGCCGGCCCGCGATCTCAGCCTCGAGCTCAGCGTCGATCGGCGTCAGCTCGGGCATCGAGGGGCCGACGAAGTCGAGCTCGGGCGCCAGCTTCTCGCCGCCAGGCTGAAACTCGGGCGAGGTGTAGACGATCGTGCGGCCAGCTCCCTCGCGGTTGCTGAACGCCTCCAGCAGACCCCCGGGGTCGACGCCGTAACGGGCGCGAATCTCGCGTCGGTGACGATGCAGGCTGAGCAATGATCCGGGGTGCGCGGCGAGGTCGGCGCCGAGGCGCGCAACCTCTGGCAGCGGCGGGTGCACGCGACGATCGAAGGCGAAGGTAGCGGTCGAGCAGACCGAGGGACGCGCGAGGAGGCGGGCTGCAAGCCTGCCCCACGGCGTCATCGAGTCGTGGACGATGACGTCGGAATCGAGCTCGCGCAGGTGCTCGAGCGTGAGCTCGAGCAGCGCCGGCGTCGAGCGCAGCAGCAGCTCGCCGACGCGAACGGTGCCCTCGGGCGGGTTGGAGATCTCGGCTGGGAAAGCCTTGTCGACGCAGGCGACATCGGCGCCGGCCGCTTCGAGACGAGGCGCCATCTCAGAGCTCGCCACGACGCTGATCCGCGCGCCGCGACGACGCAACTCCGCGATCACCGCTAGCGTGGGGTTGACGTGGCCGGGTAGTGGCAGGAGGACGAAGGCAACGTTCATCGTCCGCAAGTCTTGCCGAAACCGCTACAGAGCCCCAAATAGTGCTTAGCAGAGCCGTTTTCGGCCTGCTTGCACACTCAACTACTTCTCGCTATACTTTATGAAGCTGGGGTAGGGACGTAACGACCGCCGAGAGGAGGCACCAATGCCTCGATCAA
>JBKJXG010000276.1:0-3945 GCA_046716525.1 Solirubrobacterales bacterium | reverse complement strand
GCGCTGCGGCGCGCATACTCGCGGACCGGGATGGCGGTGTTGGCATCGGGGATCACCGCGATCGCGGGCTTTGCGGCGCTGATCGCAACCGACATCCGCATGCTGCGCGACTTCGGCATCGTCACGGTCTTGGACCTCGGCGTGGCACTTGGCGGCGTGTTGGTGATTCTGCCCGCAGCGTTGATCTGGGCCGAGCGCGGCTTTGCTCCGTTCGGAGCTCTTTGGGATCGCCGGCCAGGCGCGCGCCCCGCACCCGATACCGGATGAGCGAAGACTCCGAGAGTGGTGATCGCGAGCCCGAGCCCAAGCCGGGAAGCCGATACTCGCTGTATGTCGGCCTCGCTTTTCTCGTCCTCATCGTGATCGCCACGGCGAACGCGCTGCAGACACGAGACGACGGCATCCTCGGCACCAGCGAGGCAGACGGCGGCTTGCCGCTGCCTGAGTTCGCGGTGCTGGAGCTGCTCGGTGCGAGCGAGGACGCCGGCGACGTCGATGCGAACGTCTTCCAAGACGATTGCGAGACCGGCGCCAACCCCTGCCCCGAGTCCGATCAGCGCACGCCGGCGTGCGAGGTCGAGCCCGACGGCATCATCCGCGTCTGCGACTTCTTCGACCGACCGCTGGTGCTCTCGTTCTGGTTCACCGGAGGAGCCGAGTGCCTGCCTACCCAGGACCTCGTCGACAGCGTCGCACAGCGCTTCCAGGGCGAGGTCAACTTCCTCTCGGTCAATGTTCGCGACGAGCTCGCGAAGGCGCAGGACATCGTCCGTGAACGGGGCTGGACGATCCCCGTGGGCTGGGACGCCGACGGCGCGGTCTCAGGTCTGTATCGGGTTGGCGTCTGCCCGACGGTCGCCTTCGCCTATCCCGGGGGCGTCTTCAGCGAGGCCAAGCTCGGCAGCGAGGAGCTCACCGAGCCGGCGTTGATCGCGGGCGTCGAGCGCCTGATGCGCGAGTCCGATGCCCGCGCCGAGGTATCCAGATGAGCGATCGCCCGCCCTGCGACGAGTCCGCGGATGAGCTCTTCAGCGGCGATGCCCCGCCCGAGTCGGGCTGGATCGCTGCGGACGTCCGTGAGGAGTTCCCGGCGCTGGCCCTGCACCACACGGTTGTCGAGAGTGGCTCGGGCCGTTCGACGCGCGAGGTCAAGGACCGTTTGCGGCTGCTCTCCAACCGCTTCTCCGGGGGCCAGGTGATCAACATGCGCCATCAGCCGATTCCCTGGGCCTACCGGGTCTTCTTTCGCCATATCGGGCTCGACCCAGACGAGCAGCGCACGCCAGTCGAGGCGTTGGCGCTGGAGCGGATGAAGCACGGCGGGTTTCCCAGCCACAGCCTGCTCGACGACGCGCTGGCGATCGCGATCGTCGAATCTGGGGTCGCGCTGCGCGCATTCGACGCAGACCGGGTCACGGGCCGTCCCGGGATTCGCACCACCGATGTCGGCGAGGAGCTCGAGGGCCGCCCGGGCGAGCTTCCCAGCGGAACACTCGTCGTCGCCGACGAGCAGCGCCCGCTTTCCTTGCTATTCGGGGCGATGGCGGCCGGTCGAGGCGTGAGCACGAAGACGAAACGGACGATGCTCGTCGCGATCAAGGTCTCGGGAGTTCCCGACATCGCCGTCGAAGAGGCGCTGTGGCTCGCCGCCGGCGTCCTGCGCGGTCGTTGAAGAGTTGCGATTGGACCTCGGCGGCCTCTGCCCCTAGACTGCTGCGGGTAACCAAGGCTTCAGGAGTGTGTTTCCAGTGCCCGAGCTGCTCGAGCACAAATACGTCATCACCCCGGCGCTGCCCGGCCGCCTCGCTCCCGAGACGACCGAGAGGCCCGCGCGCGAGGATCTACGCCGCCAGATCGCCCGCCTGGAACGTGAGCTTGGCCAGATGTTCGCCTCGACGTTTCCCCGTCAAGGCTTCGACTGGGGCATCGGCGCCGCCGGCGGCCCGCGCCTGCTCCCCACCGGCGAGCTCGAGCGCGTTCGCGATTCGCTCGCGCTCAGGCTTCGCGACGTGCGCCGCGAGCTTGCCGAGCGCGGGGAGGTCGAGGAAGCTAACCGCGGCCTGCTGGAGCAGATGATCGCTTCCCCCGAGACCCATCGCTGGGTCATCGTCTCGAATGAGGACGTCGGCGAGCAGGGCTGTCGCCATTGGCACTCGCGACCTCGGTGGGGCATCCTCGGGATGATGCTCGGCTGGTGGCGTATCCGCCTCTCCTCGGGTTGTCCCTTAGCCAGGGGGCTTCGGCCCCCGGCTCTGAGAGTCATCCCCGTCATCCAGGCTCGGCCTGATGGCCAAGAAGCGACGTAAGCCGCGTCCGCGGCGACCGCAGCAGGCCGTGCGCGCTACCGAGGACGCCGAGTCGATGCCGACGCCTGCGCCCAAGCCTCAGCGACGAAGGCAGATCGAGGATCAACGCCCTGCGGCGCCCTGGGGCTCGTTCCCGCTCGTCGAGATCGTCGTAGCGGTTGCGCTGATCATGCTCGCCGTCGGCTTCTTCGTCGAGGGCTCACAGGGATCGACGCTGCTGGTCACCGGCATCGCTCTCGGCTCGCTGGCCGGGCTCGAGCTCTCCATTCGCGAGCACTTCTCGGGCTATCGCTCACACACGACCCTGCTTGCCGGTGCCGCCGGCATCGCAACCCTCGCGATCCTCTCGTTCGCTGCGGGCGACGCGATCTCGGTTCCGCTCAGCGCCGGCATCGCAGTCGCCCTCGCCGGCCTCGCTGCGATCGCTCTCGTGCGCGCCTTTCGCGCCCGCTCGGGTCGCTCCATCAAGCTCAAATAGGAAACGGACGCCGCTAGGCTGACTACCCATGGACCACGAGGGAATCCTGAGCGAGGGTCGCGCTCGCGAGCTCACGGCTCGGTCGCTGAGCGCGGCCATGGTTCTGAGCATGGCTCTCGGCTGTTTGGTGCTGTGGATCGGGTTGCCGGTGGCCTGGCTTTGGATCGGGTCGCAGGTGCAGAGCGCTGCCTCGCTGGCGACCGCGATGGCGGTGATCGCCCTCGGACTGCTGGCCTCGGTCATCATCACCGTGATCATCTTGGCCCGGATCAACCGAGCGCATGTCGCGCTGCAGCAGCGGCGCGGCAGACAGCCGATCGGTGGCTCCTCCGCGCTCGAGGTGATGCTCGTTTCCAGCGCCGGCCTCGCGGTGGTGGTGTTCGCCGTCTGGTTCCTGGTCTTCGCGGGCTCGAGCCCGGTGCCGCTCAACATCGGCTTCTGACGTCGGCGGCGGGGCGAACGCCAGCTGGCGTTCGCCCCTTTCGACCGCGTCGGCTTGTACTTCAGCCCTGGTAGGTCCTAGGCCCCACAGGCAACGAGCTCCTTCGACTCGAGCTCACCTGCAAGCAGTCCGCGCTGGCGCTCCGTGAGCCTTCCGAGCTCGCGGTTTTCGTTCAGCGCGACCGAGAAGAGGAACTTACGAGCACGCGTGCGTCCCCAACGACGCTGGCTGCGCAAGAGCTCTCCCACGGTCATCGACCTCACCTCCCAGGGGCATTCCCGGACGATCACCGCCGCTTCGACCTCGCCTGCGGCCACCGCACGCTTCAGGGACGCTCGGGCCAGACGGACGCGGTTGGCGTGTGCAAGTGCCTCCATATGCTGCGGTTTCGGCGCAGGGGCCAGGGTCGAGGCAGCTTCCATTCTCTCACTCCTTCGAGGATTGACGGTTTAGTGGAATATCGGGCACCGCGACGAACCCAGCGGATCGATACCGCTCGGGGTGGGAAGGGACGAGCGCACTATCTCTCTTTGATGTCCCGACCGCTCCCTGCCCCCAGGTGCGTTCGGCGTGTGATCAACCTATGGTCAACGACTCCGCGGCGTCAACTCACAACCCGCGCGATCCGCCCCCCGGCGTTCGCTACGAGCACCTTTTTTTTCGAAAGGACGAGCTTGTCCAGAACTGGACAAGGCTTTTCTCCCCCCTGAGGGGGAGAG
>JBKJXG010000275.1:0-7004 GCA_046716525.1 Solirubrobacterales bacterium | reverse complement strand
GAAGAGCAGCCCCCGCTGAAGGTGCCCTCGGGCGCCACCGTTCGTGATGTCGCCGAGATCTTCGGCGTCGGCAGCGCTGACGATGTCCACCTTGCGGTCGAGCGCTTCAGCGAGGACCTCGACGGTTTCGTCTGGAAGTGTTTGCGTCAGCGTCGCCATCTCGCCGAGCTGCATCAGCTGCTTGATCACGTCGGCGCTGCCGACGCCGAAGATCTCGGCGACATCACGAACGGTGGCGCCCGAGGGCACCTTCAGCGGGGGCTGCTCTTCCTCGACGTGCGGGCCGAGACGCGGCTCCTCGAGCAGGGGCCGGCGACGGCGCCCGCCGCGACGGCGCGGCGGCCGGCGAGGGGGTGCTTGCGGCTGGTCGCGACGCGAAGCCTGGGAGTCGATGACGACGCGGCGGCGCTTCTTCGCACCGGCGGCGCCGGCAGCGGCCTCGACCGGCCGCACGGGACGTACGGGCTTGTCCGTGTCGGCACCGTCGGCCGCAGGCTTGGATGCGGGCACGGGCGGCGCTTCGGCGGCCGACGGGGCCGCCGCGGTCCCGTTTGTCGCTTGAATCGCCTTGATCGCGTCGGCCTCCTCGACGCTGGAAGCGGCCACCTTGGCCTCGATCCCCGCAGCGTGGAGCGCGGCCAGAACCTCCTTGCTGGAGAGCCCTTGCGCCTTCGCGATCTCGTGAACTCGTTTACGCACTAAGACTGTGCCTCCGCTGGTGCCTCGGCTTCGGCTTCGCCCTGCCCGTCAACTCCCGCCGAATCGGGCTCTTGCGCGGGTGCATCGGTCTCCGCAGCATCCTCTTCCTGCTCGTCCGCTTGCGCCGGTGCCTCCGCCTCTCGCGTGGCCTCCGTGGACTCCCCAGCAAGTTTCACGATCTCCTCAGCGGGTTCCTCGACCTCCGCAGCGGGTTCCACGACCTCGGACGCGGGCTCCTCGGCCTCCGCAGCGGGTTCCACGACGTCGGACGCGGGCTCCTCGGCCTCCTCAGCGGGTTCCACGACCTCGGCAGCGGGGTCCTCCTCCTCCTCCTCCTCCGAGTGCTCGGCCTCCGCTCGCTGCACGAGCGCCGCCACGTCAGCCTCGGTGGCATCGGGGTTGGCGAGGATGCCGACCTCGTCGTCTGAGAGCGGCGCCACCACGGTCACCTGATTGGTCGTAAAGCGAGTCAGGGCCTGGTGCTGGGGCAGGCCGCAGTAGCGCGAGCTCGCGAGCGCCGCGTTCGGACATCGACGGCCAGCCGACAGCACCGCGGCACAACGGCCGTCGGCTTGCTCCTCGCCCTCGTCGAACTCGATCTCGTCGTCCTCGGAGAACTCCGTCTGCGACTTGATGTCGACCTTCCAGCCGGTCAGCTTGGCGGCGAGGCGTGCATTCTGGCCCTCACGACCGATTGCCAGCGAGAGCTGGTCGTCGGGGACTATCACGGTCGCTTCCTTGGTCTCGTCGTCGACCAGCACCTCGCGCACACGTGCCGGCGACAACGCCTTGGCGACGAAGCGGGCGGGCTCCTCGTTGTAAGGGATGATGTCGATCTTCTCGCCGCGCAGCTCGGAAACGACCATGCGCACGCGCGAGCCTCGCGGTCCGACGCAAGCGCCGACCGGATCGACGCCGTCTGTATGGGAGATAACGGCGATCTTCGAGCGGTAGCCGGGCTCGCGGGCGACGCCGACGATCTCAACCAAGCCGTCGGCGATCTCGGGCACCTCGAGCTCGAACAGCTCCTTGATCAGCTCTGGGCTGCGACGCGAAACGACGATGCTCGGGCCCTTGCCCTCGGCCGAGACGTCGGTGATCACGGCCTTGACCCGCATACCGTGGTCGTAGCGCTCGTTCCATACCTGCTCTGAGCGCGGCAGCAGCGCCTCGACGCGCTCGCGTAGCTGGACCAGGGTGTAGCGGTTGTCGGATTGCTGGATGATCCCCGTGATCAGCTCGCCGACTCGGTCTTGGTACTCGTCGTACATCATCTGGCGCTCGGCCTCGCGGATGCGCTGCAGGATCACCTGCTTCGCGGTTTGCGCGGCGATGCGGCCGAAGTCTTCCGGGGTGACGTCGTTGGACTTGATCTGATCCTCGTACGGCGCCAGCACCTCGGGATCGAGCTCGGGGTCTTCGGGCTCGCGCAGTTCGCCGGTCTCGGGATCGACCGTCGGCTCTTGCTCCTCGGCGACCTCGGCGAGAAGCTTCTCCTCCAGCTCCGGCGGCAAGATCAGCTCGAACACGCGGAAATCGGCGGTTTCGCGATCGAGGTCGACGCGGGCGTACTTGGCGGATCCCGGACTCTTCTTGTAGGCGGACAGCAGCGCGTCTTCGAGCGCTTCCATCAGCGTCTCGGCGTCGATCCCCTTCTCCTGTTCGAGGCCGTGCAGGGCCTCGACGATCTCGCGGGTCAAGCGCTTGTACCTCCAAAGTCGGGGATCAGGTTGGAGCGATGGATGTGCTCCAAGGGGATGCGCACGGGCTGGCCGTCGGCATCGAGCGACAGCGTCTCTGAGTCGGCGTCGGTCAGGGTGCCGGTGAAGTTACGCCGGCCGGCGATCTGCTCGGCCGTGCGCACCTTGACACGCCGTCCGAGGAAGCGCTGGAAATGCTCAGGTTTGGTCAGCGGCCGGTCGACTCCAGGCGATGAGACCTCGAGCGCGTAGGACTCGAGCAATTCGCGAAGCTGCTTGCTCACCTGTTCGCACAGCCCGAGATCGACGCCGTCGGGATGATCGATATAGAGCCGCAGCCGCTCGGCTGCCGGCTGCTCGAGCGCGATCAGCTCGACCTGCGGATCGAACTCGCCGATCCTTCGTTCAATCGTCTGTTGTAGCTCTGGGAGATCGCTCATTCGATGCCAATCGGTCAGTTCTCTGCCCCCTCGACGCCGCCGAAACCGCGAAAAAAAAGGTGGGCCCGGGCCCACCGCTCACAGGGTTCGGGTACGTAGAGAGGTGGCCTGAGTATAGCCACGGGCGGCCGAGCGGCCACGCCGTCGCAGGCGGTGTTCAGGCCTCGATCAGCAGCGTCACCGGTCCGTCGTTGACGAGCTCGACCTGCATCTGCGCGCCGAATACTCCCCGGCTCGCGCCGAGGCGATCGGAGAAGCGCTCGTAGAGCGGCTCGGCTACGTCCGGGCGAGCGGCCTCCATGTAGCTCGGACGGTTGCCCTTGCGAGTATCGCCGTAGAGCGTGAACTGACTGATGCAAAGCGCCTCGCGCTCGCCCAGCGGCTCGTTCATGCGGCCCTCGGCGTCGGCGAAGACCCGCAGCGATCGCACCTTGTCGGCGAGCCGATCGGCCTGCTCGGGCCCGTCGCCCTGGCCGACGCCGAGGAGCACGACCAGGCCGTCGCCGATCGCCGCGACCTCCTCCCCTCCGACCCGCACCACGGCGCGGCTGACGCGCTGGAGCAGCGCCTTCACGGGGCACAACGCATGAGGCCGTGCGCCGCCGCGTCGCGGATCATCCCGTGCGGCGCAGACGATCGCGATAGAGGCGGTAATCGCGCCGCTCGGGACGCAGGTTCGAGGCCAGGGCCAGGTGGTGGCGGGCGCGCTCACGCTCACCGGTCAGGCTCAGCGCGCGGCCGAGGCAGAAATGGGCGTAGTCGTCGACCGGGCGCACCTCGACCACCGCCTCGAACTCGGTCGCCGCCTCGGCAAACTGGCGGTTGCGAAAGTAAGCGCGGCCGAGGGCCTCGCGCACGGATGTCTTCTCCGGGTCGCGACGGGCAACTTCGGCCAGCGGCTCGGTGGCGGCGTCGAAGCTGCCGTCTTCCAGAAGTTCGATACCGCGTCGATAAAGGGTGTAGGTATCGCCCTCGAGAGTCATGCCTTCATCTTAGAAAGCGGTGCAAGTCCCGGCTGGGCGCAATCCTGTTGAAGCCGACACGAAGGTGCCCCCGACCGCCGCCCCGTCGAGGGGTGGGCGGCGGCGGGGAGCGACCGGCCGTTTGCCAGCGCATGGGGGGCATCGCTGGGTGTCAAGGAGGCCGGTTGAAGCGAACCATCCCGAGTTCGCATTACGTCTACGCGAAATCCAGTCGGGCAGATCACTCGTCAGCTCAATTGCTCGACGGCCACCTCGCCATCATCATCCAACTGCACGCGCAGCTTCTTCAACCCGAGGCGCATTCGCCCCTTCACCGTTCCCTCCGGAAGGGCCAGCTGCTCTGCGATCTCGGTGTGTGTCAACTCGCCGAAGAACGCAAGTGTGATCACGGCGGCCTGGGCATCGGGCAGCCGTCGCAGGGCCGCGAACATCGCATCGTTGTCGTTGCGCGCGATCACTGATTCTTCCGGCAAGGCCGAAAATCTATTCCCCTTGCCGGCGCCCTCGTCGAGCTCGGCAAGCTCGGGCCGCCTGGCAGCTGCATCGTGGCGCAGGGCGTCGAGCGCGCGGTTGCGGACCACTCTCATAGCCCAGCCCTTGAACGAGCACCGCCCGGGTCGATAGCTCGCGCGACCTCGCCAGATCGAGAGGAACCCCTCTTGAACCGCATCCTCCGCCCGGCTCGCGTCGCCGCAAACGCTGCGGGCGACCCGGTAGGCACGGGCGACATGGCGGTCGTAGAGCCGGGCGAACGCGTTCGGATCGTCGCCCTGCACCCGGCGCATGAGCTCGTCATCGCCTGTCGCGCCGGTGAGCACCGGCCGATCGGCGGACTGACGCTCGATTGCCAGCCGGAGCTCCGAGTTCACGCTACGGCAGCGGGCGACGCTCTCAACAGAGGAACGCCCAGGTGGCAGAGGGAACGCAGGCACGAAGCAAACCTCCTCGCGGGACTTCGAAACGTCGCGGAAGTCAGGCGGCGCTGCTCAGCCGGTGCGGTGAGACTGAGCCCCGAGGCGAATGCCCTCCGCCGTCCACAATAGCGCTCGGTCGCCTGCTGTCAAACGCGAGCCGTGCCCTCCCAACAGCGGCCGCAGGCTCAGTTGCCCTCGGAGGATTTTCCGGCAGCGCGCAACTCCGCCTCTTCGACGAGGTTTGTCGGGCTAAGCACGAAGACCTCGCAGATCATGTCCGGATCTTGCTGGTTGCCGCTCATGAAGCCGATCACCGACCGCCCGGTGGCGTGCTGAATGACCGCCTCGAAGCGTGCGCGCATCACCTCTTGGAAGACCATCCGTTGCTCGATCACCGCGCGGCCGCGATCGCCCGCCAGAAGTGTCTGCTCCACCCGGGTAAAGCCGCCACGAAGCACACAGACGACCAAGTCGTCCTGGTAATAGGTCTTGGCCTGGGTGGGTCCGACCCCGTAGTAATCCTTGAGCAGCGCGACCATGCCGTCGGAGATCTGAGTGAGCACCATCCCGTGCTCCTGGCTCGGTTGCTGTGCGTCTGCTCTTGACATCGCGTCGCGGATAGCTGTAAGGCCACGTCAATCGTATCCCAGTTCGCCTAGGCCGTCAGCCTCGATTCTGGAAGAGCCATGCCCATTCACGTATTGCCCCGCACGCCAGGGCTGGATTTCAGTTCACCGTGCGGTCTCCGCCGCGCATGCGTTCCACTCGATCCAATATCGCCTCGGCGACATCCTCCTTCGACGCGAGTGGCACGTGGTGGTCGCCGTCACGCCCGAGGATCGTCACTTCATTGTCGATCGAGTCGAAGCCGATCTCGGGGCGAGAGATGTCGTTGAAGACGATTGCGTCGACGGCCTTGCGCTCGAGCTTGGCCCGAGCCCGTTCGATCGCATCCGCGCCGGCTTCTGCGGCGAACCCAACGATCGTCTGCCCGGCGCTGCGACCTGCAGTCACGGCCGCGAGAATGTCCTCGGTGGCTTCCAGCCGTAGATCGAGTCCCACGTCGGCGTTGCGTGAGAGCTTGCCGCCTTCGGGTGCGGCTGCGCGGAAGTCTGCGGGCGCCGCCGCCATCAACAGCACATGGGCATCCGCGAACCGGTGCTCGACCGCTGCGGCCAGTTGCGCGGTCGTCTCGACTTCGACGACGTCGATCCCGGCCGCGACCAGGAGCGAGACGTTTGCCTTGATCAGCGTCACTTGCGCGCCGCGACGCTTCGCCGCAGCAGCGAGGGCGAGGCCCATCCGCCCGCTCGAACGATTGCCGATGTAGCGCACCACATCGATCGGCTCGCGGGTGCCGCCCGCGGTGACCAGCACCCGCAGCCCGTCCCAGCTACCGCCGTGAGCGCCCAATACGGCTTCGACCTCGGCCAGCAGCGCCTCCGGCGCCGCAAGCCGGCCGACGCCGTGCTCGCCGCGCGAAGCAAGCGCGCCCGCCTCCGGCTCGATGATCGTGATCCCCCGACCGCGCAGGGTGGCGACGTTGTCGCGGGTGGCGGCGTCGGCGTACATGCGGTCGTTCATCGCCGGCGCCACCAGCCGAGGCGCCGTGGCGGCGAGAAACGATGTCGTCAGCATCGAGTCGCAGATCCCGGCGGAGAGCTTTGCCAGCGTGTTCGCGGAAGCAGGCGCGACCAGCATCGCGTCGGCGTTGGCGGCGAGCTCGAGATGGCCGATCGGGTCGTGTGCCGGCGCCAGGTCGCCGGGGAAGGCCCCACGCATCGGATCGCGGTCGAACTCCTCGATCAGCACCGGTGCGCCGACAATGCCCTCGAACGACGCGGCTCCGACGAAGCGTGTCGCCGTCGGTGTCATCACGACGCGAACGCCATGTCCGGCCTTCGTCGCCAAACGGGCGAACTCGAGCGCCTTGTAGGCGGCTATGCCGCCGCTGACACCAAGGAGGATGCGGGCCATCTCATTGCCCCGCGACCGATCCGGGCGGTCTTACGACCGATCCCGGTAGTGGTAGGCGATCTTGCCGGCAGCAAGCTCTTCCAGCGCGATGGTGAGGTAGTTGGTCGTGTTGGTATCGACCATCGGCGGCGTGTACTCCTCGTAGCTGCCCTCGCCCAGCGCGCGGTAATAGCTATTGAGCTGGCGGGCGCGCTTGGCCGCGACCAGCACTGCCGCATAGTGGGTGTCGGTTCGTTCCAGCAACTCGTCTACTCGTGGCTTGATCATCGGCGCTGATTGTAGGGACTGAGG